>CAIMSI010000118.1 GCA_903844115.1 uncultured Actinomycetes bacterium | reverse complement strand
TTCTTCCCACATTGCTATCGGCAACGAAGCAAGGATTTGATAAGTCGATGATTCCCAGCGCCAATCGCGAAGAGGCCGCTCTCGTGCGGACAATGCAGTCGGTGAGCGCCTCATCATTGTCGTCCGTGGTTCACTTTCTTACAAAAGGTGAGATGGAACCAAACAAGGAGCCAAACACAGAAGAATTTTCGCAAGAAAGCCATCTGGATCTTCTCGATGTTGTGGGGCAAAAAAGCGCACGATTCGCATCAGAGATTTCAGCAATAGGTGCGCATCACATTCTCTTTATTGGTCCACCGGGGACTGGCAAAACGATGTTGGCCGAGCGAATTCCAACTATTTTGCCACCGCTCTCACATGAGCGTGCACTAGAGGTGAGTGCCATTCATTCGGTTGCTGGCATCTTGGGTGAGCGCGGTGCACTTTCAACACTTCCACCATTTATTTCACCCCACCACACAACCACTGCTCCTGCAATGGTGGGCGGTGGATCTCATGTAGTTCGCCCCGGCGCCGTGAGTCTTGCTCATGAAGGCATTTTGTTTGTAGATGAAGCCCCAGAATGTGCAAGTGGTGTCCTTGATTCATTGCGACAACCATTGGAATCTGGATCGGTAACGATATCTAGAGCATCCGGAACAGTTATTTATCCCGCAAACTTTCTTCTTGTTCTTGCTGCAAATCCCTGCCCGTGCGGTAAATACACAGGCAGAGGAAGAGGATGCAAATGCTCCTCTGTACAAATTCGAAGATACTTGCAAAAACTATCCGGTCCCTTGCTGGATCGCATTGATATCCGTACATATGTTGAAGCACCCACGCGAGCGGAAATGGCGAGTGAAATCTATGGAGAGTCGAGTGCGCAGGTAAGAGCGCGTGTGATTGAAGCACGTAGCTCTTCACTCGAGCGCTACAAAGGATGTTCCTGGTCGCTCAATTCGCGAATTCCCCCACGTGAATTGCGAGGTCGATTTACGGCCGAGAAGAGTGCGATGGCGTTCCTGCATATCGAGTTAGATTCAGAACGGTTGAGTGCCCGTGGGTTTCACAAAGTATTGAGATTAGCTTGGTCTGTTGCTGATCAGAATGGACACACTGTTCCGACCAAAGACGATACTGAGATTGCATATTTACTTCGAGAAGGAATGGACATATTGCAGTGACCGAGGATGAAAATGCCCGTCTTATGCTGATGGCATGTATTGAAGGCGGGTCACCATTCTGGAGTAAGGAAATCCGGGAGAGATCTGCGGCTTATGTACTTGAGCGTCTTATAGATGGATTCTATGTAGGCAGTAAAAACTCTGCAGAAAAAATTACAGAACATATTCGCAAAGTGGAGATTAATGCACTAACAAAAGTATTAGTTGATTCCAAGAGTGAGCTCATATCTCCAGGCCATTGCGATTGGCCCCCACAACTCGATGACCTCATAGCACCGCCCATTGGACTTATTTGTCGAGGAGACTCCACCCTGCTGGGCAATCAATCACTTGCAATAGTGGGAAGTCGAAATCCCACAACATACGGTGTTCGTGTTGCCAGTGAATTTGCAGCTGGATTCGCTGATCGCGATTGGACGGTAGTAAGCGGAGGTGCTTATGGAATCGATACTTCTGCTCACAAAGGTGCTCTTGCAGCTGAAGGTAAAACAGTTGTAGTGCTGGGTGGTGGGATGAATCAAATCTATCCGGCAGGAAACGAGAGGCTTTTTCGTGAAATTGAAGAAAGCGGTCTTTTGATTTCAGAAGTATTGCCAGATGTTCATGCACATGCTGCAAGATTTTTGATTCGAAATCGAGTGATAGCAGCTCTCACTAGAGGAACAATTGTCGTTGAAGCTGCATATCGAAGCGGATCACTTCGTACTGCTCGAGATGCACTAGAAATTATGAGAATGGTGATGGCAGTTCCAGGCTCAATTACCTCTCCTGCAAGTGAAGGATGTCATCGATTGATAGCAAATCATGAAGCTGAACTTGTTTCGTGCGTTGCCGATGTTATGGAATTGGTTCTCCCGCTTAATGATGCGAGAATAGATGCATGAGTTCACCTTTCCGTGCAGGGTTTGTCGCCATCGTGGGACGTCCGAACACGGGAAAATCAACTCTTGTGAATGCGTTGATAGGCAAGAAGATCGTAATTACCTCTGCTCACCCAAACACAACTCGTAATCCAATTCGTGGGATTTTAACTCGACCGGATTATCAGATGGTGGTCGTGGATACACCAGGAATTCACAAGCCAAAAACGCTACTTGGATCGCGCCTTAATGAAATGGTCAACCAAAATCTTGTTTCAGTGGATGCTGCGGTTTTGTGCTTGCCCGCTGATGAAGCGATTGGGGCGGGGGACGAGTACATCGCAAAGCAGCTTGAACACATTCGCAATGTGTATCTTGTCGTTACGAAAATTGACCGAGTTGGTAAAGATCAAATAGTTGCCAAACTTGGAGAAGTTGCAGAATTCATTGCAAAAACAAAACTTATGGTCCGTGAAGTTGTTCCTATATCTGCGGTGGAGTACACCCAGGTGGAGCTATTGACAGAGCTCCTTGTTAATTCATTGCCAGAATCCCATGCTCTGTATCCAGATGACATTACGACTGACCAAGCCGCTGAAATGACCCTTTCTGAACTCATCCGCGAAGCCGCCATTCAAGATGTTTTTGAAGAAGTGCCACATTCGATATTTGTCACAATCGATGAGTTCGATAAACGTGAAAATAAAGAGTTCTACGACATCCATGCAACGATTCACGTTGAACGAGATAGCCAAAAAGGAATCATCTTGGGAGCCCGTGGTTCTCGATTAAAAGAAATTGGAATGCAATCTCGCAAAAGCATTGAGATATTCTTAGGTTGTAAAGTTTTTCTTGGTTTGCATGTGAAGGTTTCTAAAGATTGGCAGCGAGATCCGAAATTGTTAAAGCGATTTGGATTTACTGAGTAACTTTCTTTTTACCTGATAAATAAGAGCCAACCAAGATCAGTGGAAGTCCGAGTCCTATTCCCAATGTAAGCGGTTCGCCGAGGACCAATATTCCCAAGAGCACTGCTATTGCAGTATTGATGTATGTGACCATCGAGGCTCGCGTTGGTCCAACTTCGATAAGGACTTTAAAGAAGACCACGAAGGCAATTGCTGTTGGAAATATTCCGAGTGCGATGAGGGACCAAATGGCACTTGTATTGGGAACTTTCGTTGGCCATTGAACTATGCCAACTGGGATATAAATAATGGTGGTACAGACCATCGCAACGCTATTAATGGCGAGCCCATTGAGAGTAGGGGCTTTTCTCCTGATCATAAGAGGGGCAATTGCATAACCCAAAGCTGCTAACAAAATCAAGATGACGGCGCTTTTGCTGTTGTGGCCACGTAAACTTTCTAATCCAACAACAAGCACGACACCGACAAACCCAACAACTATTCCGATTATTCGAAGTGGTTGCCAGACAGTGTGATCTCCCAAGAGTGAAGCCAGAATTGTTGATAAGAACGGAACTGTTGCAATCAACAGTCCGGCTAGTCCGGATGTGACATGACGTTCCCCGCTCGATAAGAAATACCAGGGACCGACTAATTCGACAATGGAATAGAGCAGAATCCATTTGAAATATTTCATAGCCTCTGGAATGAGGCCCTGTTTTATTGCCAAGGGGAGCAGAAAAATGGCGCCTAGACCTACGCGTGCAAAAACAAGGAAACCAGGTTGAAAACCTCCGGGCTCAACTGCAATTTTAATAAAAAGGTAGGGGACTCCCCAGAGAATGCCAGCCGCAATAAAAAGGGTCCAACTTCGTCTTGTCATCGAGCAGAGTACAAGTTACTGATCATGATCAAGACTCCGTTTTAAGGTTGCCGGTAAAATCGCGAATTTTTCTATAAGCAAACAATACTTCAGGTGTCGGTGTTGCTTTCACACTGGTGACTTCACCCAGATTCCATTTAGGAGGCTCTGCCTCGCCAGATAACGCCCAGGCTGCTTGTCGAGCAGCTCCATTTGCAACATATTCACCGGGTGGTGGTACGAGAACTTCGCGGCCAAATAACGCTGATGCAATGTGCGCTACTGCCGGATTCTTCGCAGCTCCGCCGACAAGAAATACTCGTTTGATCTCAACGCCGGCTTGTTCAAGTGCATCAACGGCATCTGCAAGCCCGCATAACATTCCTTCAATGTAAGCGCGCGCGATATCTTCGCGATTGGAATTTGCAAGAGTTATTCCAGAAAGCAGACCAGTTGCATCAGGTCGGTTTGGTGTGCGCTCTCCTTCAAAATATGGAAGAAGTGATAATCCGTGTGCACCGGCTGGAGCCTTCATAGCAAGTTCCCCAAGTTCTTCGTGTGAGACTCCAAGAATCTGGGTTGCTGCATCAAGAATTCGAGCGGCGTTGAGCGTGCATACAAGTGGCAAGTAGTCACCTGAAACTGAAGCAAATCCTGCGATGATTCCAGAAGAATCATGGGTGGGAGTTTTAGATATTGCAAAAGCGGTTCCACTTGTGCCAAGGGAAACAATTACATCCCCGTCTTGCGCTTGTGCTCCAAATCCCGCGCCAGCGTTATCCCCAGCACCGGCTCCAATTTTCACACCGCTAGGAGTCGTTGCAGCAAATTCCCGACTTGCAATAATACGAGGCAGATATACAGATTGTTTACTGCGAATGATTTTCTCGAAAACTTCTGGAAGATATTGCGACGTTACAGGATTGAAATAACCCGTACCTGATGCATCGCTTCGATCAGTAAAAATATCTTGAATATTTGCACTTCCAGATAATTTCCACGAAAGCCAATCATGGGGCAAACACACAGCAGCAAGGCGCTGAGCATTGGATTCTTCATTATCTGCGAGCCAGCGAACTTTACTTGCCGTGAAGGAGGCAACGAGGGATGAGCCAGTAAGTGCGGCAATATCTGGAATTTCAGAGTTGATATCTTCAGCTGCCTTTGCTGAGCGAGTGTCATTCCACAGGAGCGCAGGACGTATTACATTTCCTGACGCGTCGAGTGCGACCATTCCATGTTGTTGACCGCCGATTGAAATTGCTGCAACATCATCCAGCCCGCCTGCTTGATCAATAGCTTTTTGAAGGGCTTCCCACCAAAAGTTTGGGTCTACTTCTGTCCCATCAGGATGCGATGCACGACCTTCGCGGACGAGAGCGCCAGTTGCTGCATCTCGAATTACGACCTTCACTGATTGGGTGGAAGAATCCACGCCTGCGACTAGCGTCATAGAGCTCCTTTTTAACTTGCTAAGGCTGAAAGGGTAGACTTCCATAGTCATCGTTGACTAGCCACTTTACAGATTTTAATAAATCGATTTTGGAGATTTTTCAGATGCGTATTGGTGTACTCACAGGCGGCGGGGATTGCCCTGGCCTTAATGCTGTTATTCGCGCAGTTGTCCGCAAGGGAATTAAAGAATACGGATATGAATTCGTAGGTTTTCGTGATGGCTGGAAGGGTCCACTTGAGGGTCTTACGATGCCTCTTGATTTAGCATCTACTCGCGGAATTTTGCCTCGCGGAGGCACCATCCTTGGCTCTTCTCGCACAAACCCATTCAAAATTGAAGGTGGCGTTGAGAAGATTAAGGAAAATTTGGCTGCAATGGGTATCGATGCCCTCGTTGCGATTGGCGGAGAAGACACACTAGGCGTTGCTACAAAGCTGGATTCACTTGGAGTAAAAGTTGTCGGCGTACCAAAAACTATTGATAACGATCTAAATAACACGGACTACACATTTGGTTTTGATACTGCTGTGAATATTGCAGTGGATGCAATTGACCGCCTCCACACAACTGCCGAATCCCACCATCGCGCACTAATTGTTGAAGTCATGGGTCGCCATGCTGGCTGGATCGCGTTGCATGCCGGTATTGCCGGTGGTGCTTCTTGCATATTGATTCCGGAAGTGAAGTTTTCAGTAG
>CAIMSI010000117.1 GCA_903844115.1 uncultured Actinomycetes bacterium | reverse complement strand
GTGCTTAAAGTTAATGGTGGACTTCTTTAATCCTTTTGCACGAGCCGTACGGATGTAATCCTCACTCATGATTTCAAGCATGCCGGCGCGAGTTAAACGTGCATAATTTGCAGAGAGCAAAAAGGCCAAGGTAATCCAAGGCAAGAGCATTTCAAGGAACCAACCCTTGGGGTCCTGCAATGGTGAGACGTAACCTGGCGATCGCAGAATTTGTAATTTATCAACGAAAATAAATTGCAGAACCAGACCGACAAAATAAATTTGAAGTGACGCACCGCCTAGTGCAACTGCCTGGGCAGTCTTATCAATCCATGTGCCTCGCCGGAGAGCTGAAATAATTCCACTTGATAATCCGACAAGTAACCAAAGAATCGATGCACCAAACGCTACTGAAAGGGTGGCAGGTAAGCGATCTCGAATCAGGAAAGTTACAGGTTCATCGGTTTGGTATGAATAGCCAAGACATGGTGCTGGACATTTAATTTGAGCAGTCGTTCCTTTGAGGTAATCGCGTCCAACAAAAATACCTTTAACAAAGCGTTCGTATTGAACAACGATAGGTTGATCAATTTCAAGGGTATGGCGAATTTTTGCCATTAATTCTGGTGTGCATGATTTGCCGCATGCTAGGCGCGCTGGATCAGCTGGAAGAATATAGAAGATACCAAAAACAACTGCACTGACGATTGTCAGCACAATTCCACCACCAACAAGGCGGCGTACGAGGTATCTCATGTTTCTCCTTTATATGTCTTAGCTGTCTTAGCTGTAGTGCGACTTAAGAAATCCGGTGGCAGTTGCCCACCACCGGATCTTTACTTATTTGCTACTTAACTACTTAACTACTTAGAACTTCTTACTTCTTAACGTATGCGTTAATAGGTGAGATTGTTCCGTAGCCACCATCTGCCTGAACTCCACCGAGACCTGATCCAACAATAAAGTTAGAAGTTTCGATGTAGGTAGGGACGATTGCTGCGTATGTCTGAACTAACTGTTGTTCAATGTCGCCAAGAAGCTTCTCTTGTGCAGCAGTTGCAACAGTCTTGTCAGCCGTGCGGAACATTGCCTGGATTCCAGGAACATTCTGACGTGAGTAGTTTGAGTGTGAATCGATCTTGGTCATTGTGCGTCCATCAAGAAGTGCGTAAACAATTCCTGATGCTGCAGGCCAGTCAAAGCCCCATGATGTTTGGATAACATCAGGCTCATTTGCAACGCCGCGCTTACCAATTGCTGTGTAGTAACCAGCCTTTGGAAGCTTTTGCATTGTGACTGTGAAACCAACAGCTTGTAATGCAGCTTGTTCTGCTGCTGCACGTGCTGGCTCTACACCCTTATCGCGGTATGCAAGGATCAAAGTCTTCTGCGCCTTTGTAGCTCCCTTAAGGAGTGACTTAGCTGCAGCAATTTGAGCCTCTGGATGTGTGTGAACATCGCGACCGCAAACTGGGAAGTTGCGGTACGCAGGATCAACGTTTGAAGGAATCAATGAGTTCGCATAGACACCGGCAGCTGAGCCACCTGCAGCTAGAAGAACTGTCTTGAGGTCAATCGCGCATTGGATTGCCTTACGAACGCTTGTGTTCTTGACCTTATCCATGTTGATTGCAAGGTAACGTGCATATGGTGAGTTGAATCCGAAGAAACGATCAGCATATTTTGCGTTTCCAACAACACTTCCGATATTTGTAATAACTTGTGTGTCGAGTGACATTCCATTCTTCGCATCGCCAGAATCAGAAATCAACTGTTGCTCAAGAGCGTTTTGCTCGAAACCAAACTTGACCTTAACTGTATCTGGGTAGTTGTGACGTAGTGGATCTGTCTTTGCATCCCAATAAGAGTTGCGTACGAGTGTCAATTGCTTGCCACGATCGTAAGACTCAATCTTGTATGGACCTGTAGCCATTGGGTGCAAGTCATAGTTCTGCTTAGTGTCCTTAGCAACAGGGATTGGTGAGAATGCACCAAATGTTGTTACGTATGGGAAGTAAGGAACTTTTTGTGCAAGCTTGAATGTAATTGCATCTCCGCTTGATGAACAAACAACAGATGTAAGATCCTTTGTAGGTGTTGTGTATGGACCAGCATAACCAGTGGCGTTAGCCAAGAAGTCATGTGCATACGTTGTTCCGCCATCAAGGATGTCATCGTTGTATGTGCGCTCTACGCCGTACTTCATATCGGCGCAAGTTGCAGCAGTTCCATCTTCATACTTGATTCCAGCGCGAAGCTTGAATGTCCAAGTAAGACCACCATCTGGAGTTGTGCCGAGGTCAGAAGCTAAATCTGGAACTAGCTCGGTCTTTCCGTTGAGTGTGCGGTACTGAGTTAATGTACGAATGAACATACGATAGAAATCGAGTGTGCCACCGACATAGTTACGGGCTGGATCGATATGTTCGAAATCGCCCTGGTTGAGGATGTTGAGGGTTCCACCTGAGACTGCGCCTGGCACGGCTGGAGCTGGTCCAGACCATGAAGCATCAGCAGCGTTGGCGGTTGGGACTGAGTACAACGCTGTTGCTGCAAGAGCAGTTACGGCGAATACGAGTCCAGCTTTACGATGAAGTTTCATCTAGGCTTTTTTCCGTTTCTGTGAGGGTTATTACTCATATGAGGTTATTAAGTTGTTTTGCTTTTATTTCACGTGATGTGATCATCGAGCACTCTTTGGATCAAGCGCATCACGTACGCTGTCTCCGAAGAGGTTGAAGCCCAATACTAGGAGGAACAATCCGATTCCCGGAATAAATGTGTAGAGCGGATCTACACCATAAAACGGAACGGATTGAAGGAGCATTGCTCCCCAGTCAGATGCAGGCTCAATAACTCCAGCACCTAAAAAGGTAAGCGCAGCTTCGGTCGTAATAAAAGATGGAATGTTAAGTGCGACAGTTACGAGAATTGGCGCCCATAGATTTGGCAAAATTTGTTTGAAAACAAGATGCATGCGAGTTGCACCAAGCGCACGCGCTGCTTCGACGAATTCACGTTCGCGAAGTGAGATGACTTGACCACGAACAATACGAGCGATGTATGGCCAACCAAATGTTGCCATAACGAAAATCATTACCGGTATGCGCGCTGAGTTTCCTTGAGGGACACCTGCATCTTCGAGAACAGATTCAAGTACTGGAGTGATAGCGAGTGCAAACAAAATTGATGGGAATGCCAAAACGATTTCAAGAACGCGTGAAATAAGTTGGTCAACTTTGCCACCGAAGAATCCGGATATTAAACCGGCGAGAACGCCAATGATGGTCGCAACAACTGTCGCTGCGAGCGCTATCAATAGAGAGGTGCGCGCTCCATAAACAAAGCGCAGGAAGAGATCGCGCCCAGTTCGTGGCTCAACGCCAAACCAGTGATGTCCATTCACGCCGCCAAGTTTTCCTAGGGGCAGCGCACCCTTCATCTCGTCCAAAGAATTTGGATGAAACGCGTCGGGAGTCGTGTGCATAATCCACTGAAAAATTGGTGATGCGATAGCAAGGAGAATAAAAATAATTACAACGGCCGCAGAGACCCACGCAGTCTTGTCGCGCTTAAGTCGCTCCCATGCAAGGCGGCTGGGCGAACGTCCTTCAATTCTCGCCTCATTCACCGTACTTAGCTGGGTCATGCAACTCCTTTTTAATTCATCGAAAATTCATTTGCCCCTGAGACAGACTCGCAATCGTAAAGGAACTTTCTTGAACAAGCCACCCGCCCAGGGGCTTTAACCTTCTCCCCATGAAGACGCCTCTAAAAGCCCTCGCCGATGGCTTCCGCGAGATGGTCTCCGGGTCCCCTGACGGTAAACCAGCCTGGGTGAAATTCATCGAAGAAGGTGATGACGAAGGTTATTTTGGCCCCGAAAGCGCGGTCTGGCAGGTTCATGGAAGCGTTGCAACTCTTATTGGTGGCATCAGAGCGCTGCTATTGCAGGCAGCCCATCCTGCTGCGCTCGCGGGCGTTGCCACTCACTCGCGTTATGAAACCGATCTCTTGGGACGCCTTGAAGGAACATCTAGATGGTTGACCATCACCACTTTTGGATCCAAGGCTGCGATTAGTCGCGAAGGTGGACGAGTAAATGAAATGCATAAAAAAGTTTCAGGGGAGTATGAAAAGAAAGATGGAACTCGTGCTCCGTATGCGGCACGTGATCCACGCTTCTTGTTGTGGGTACATTGCGCATTTACTGAATCTTTTCTCTTCTCGCATCTGGCCTGCGGATATCCAATTAAAGAAGGTGCAGATTCCTACGTTCGCGAATGGCGATTAAGCGCGGAGCCCTTAGGGCTCATGAATGCACCTGCATCTGTTGGAGAGTTAAAGAGTACGATGGATGATTTCATGAAGAACGAATTGTCTTACACGCCAACTACGAAAATGGTTGTCGATTTTATTGCGAAACCTCCATTTGGAAAGATTGCACTTTTCTTCTATCGCATTTTATTCAAGGCAGCAGTTATTACATTGACAGATGCGGAACGAGAATTGCTCCATTTAAAAAAGCCAAAACAATTTTGGCTTCACTTAGCAAAATTCAATTTGAAATTGTTGAAAAGTGCCTTAGGTAATAAACCTCCTTCTGAGGATGCGGCACGTGCACGTATTGCAAGGCTCAGAAATCAAAAGCTAGATTGATTGACCCTTGACTTCAGTTCCGTAAAACCTGCCCATAAAGTCTTTCTTCATCTCAAAAAAATCACCATTGATAATTGCTTTTCGCATATCTGCGACTAAACGAACTATAAATCTTTCGTTGTGAATGGTTGCCAAAGTAGAAGCAAGCATTTCTTTACTCTTGAATAAGTGGTTGATGTAAGCGGTGGTGTAGTGCGTGCAGGTGTAGCAATCACAAGTTTCATCAATTGGTTCAAATCGGCGCTTAAATTGAGCATTTGTCATATTAACTCGGCCAGTTGCTGTGAACACAGCCGATGTTCGTGCTTGGCGTGAAGGGGCAACGCAATCAAATGTATCGGCGCCGTTTTCAACTCCAACAAAAAGATCATCGGGTTCGCCAATTCCTAGCAGATGACGTGGTTTGTGGCGGGGGAGTTCCTCGCAGAGCCAACCAACAATGGTTCCAAGTTTTTCTTTGTCGAGGGCGCCGCCCAATCCAAATCCATCAAACTCAACACCATCCACGTTCATTCCACCAAGATCTTTTGCTGCCTTACGACGTAAATCCTCATATTGGGCACCTTGTAACACGCCGAAGAGAGCCTGATAGGGACGATGGTCACGTGCTTTTGTGAGTTTGTCATGTTCTTTCAAGCACCGTATTGCCCAAAGACGAGTTCGTTCCAATGATTTTTCTTGATACTTTCGTGTGTTATGCAAAGTGGTGCATTCATCAAAGGCAAAAATAATGTCCGCGCCAAGTTGATGCTGAACGTTCATAGAAATTTCTGGCGTAAATCTATGCATCGCTCCATCGAGATGAGATTTGAAGGTCACACCGTCATCATCGACGTGCGCAAGACGTTCTTTTTTGTCAGCAATTACTTCATCTGAACGAAACGTATTTTCATCCATTGCGATTACTTTTTTAAATCCCACGCCGAGTGAGAGAACTTGGAATCCACCGCTATCGGTAAATGTCGGCCCGCTCCAATTCATAAATTTTCCAAGGCCACCTGCCTCATCCACCACATCACTTCCTGGTTGCAGGTATAGGTGGTACGCATTTGCAAGAACTGCTTGGGCTTCAAGATCTTTGATGGATTCAGGCAACACTGATTTCACAGTTGCTTTGGTGCCCACAGGAATGAATGCGGGAGTTTGAATTATCCCGTGAGGTGTTGTGATCTCCCCGGCTCTTCCCAGGGCCCCATCCAAGGCATGGGTCTGCTTGAAAGAGAAGGTTGAATTTGCGCTCACGAGGCAATCTAACCTCCTTTGGCACCCTTTCCGCCCCTTTCTTAAATGCGACAAATAGGGCAAGATTCCCGTCACTACGGACAATACCGAGAAGCAGGCGCGGTCACTAGCTAGGCCCTTGAATGCCTCCGGTTTCCCTCAAAAGATACGGAGAACAAATGAAGCTAAGTTTAAATGGTTTCAGTAAGCGTGCTCTTGTTGCAACCGTTGCTGTCGCAGGACTAGCAGCAGCAGGCGTCATGGCGCCAGCACATGCAGCAACCCGCTCGACTGTGATTGTTCATGAGACCAACGCGTTCACATCGCTGAACACGGGTACTCCTGACACAAACCTCACAACAAACACTGACATTGCATACCTCACGGGTATGGGATTCAACTATTACGATGACAAGAAGTCATTGATCAAGAACCCAACATTTGGTTCTTACAAAGTCTCAAAGAACACTGCGACAGATTTCCGCACCACATGGACAGTTGCTCCAGGCCGCGTTTGGTCAGATGGAACTCCAATCACAGGTGAAGATCTCATGTTCGGAATCGTTCTTAACAGCTCGAAGTACTCAATCAAGGCCGGACTTGGCGATCCAGCTGATGAGAAGAACCCACCAGTGTTCAACTCAATTAGCTACGGCGGAACTTTGGATAGCCACATCGTTGGTCTACCAACACTTTCAGCTGACAAGATGTCAGTAACACTCCAGTTCGACGCACCAATTCCAAACTGGGATTTGTACGGACCTGGCGTATTCCCAGTCCACACCCTTGTTGCACTAGCAAACGGTAAGACTTCACTTCTCTCAGCATCTGATGCTGCAGCCGCGAAGAGCGCATTTGTCACAGCTGTAACTGGTTATGACACTGCAACTCTTAAGAAGTATGCAAAGGTCTGGAATGATGACTACAACATCACAAAGATCGATTCATCAACCAATCCAAATCTTTTGGTTGGCAACGGTGGATTCCTTGTTGCTTCAGCAGTAACAGATCAATCTGTAACCATGAAGGTAAATCCTAAGTACAACTCAGGACCAAAGCTTTCTGGTGGAATTGATACTGTTGTTTTCCGTTTCATTGCAGATGGAACAGCAGCAGCACAAGCACTTTCTAACGGTGAAATTGATCTCTACCAAGGCCAAGCTACAGCTGATGCTGTTTCACAGCTCAAGGCTATGAAGGGTGTAACCGTCACAGGAGGAACAAGTTCTTGCTACGAGCACATCGATCTTCGTACAAATGCAACGTCTGGAACAAAGGATGTTTACAAGGGTATTTTTGCTGATTCAAACCCAGCAGGTAAGGCTCTTCGTCAGGCATTCTTGATGGCATATCCACGCGATGAAATCATTGCAAAGATTGTTAAGCCAGTTAACGACAACGCAGTTGTTGCTTCCTCAACATTTGTAATGCCTCAGGAATCAAACTACAAGGCTGTTGCTGCAGGAAATGCTTCGAACATCTACACAGATGGCACACAAGCACAACGCACAGCTGCTGCTTTGAAGATTGTTCAGCGTTACTACAAGGGTGCGAGTGCATCAAACCCAATGGCGCCAGTTCGCCTAGAACAACCATCACCAAACGAACGCCGCGCAGCTGAAGCAGCTCTTGTTGTTCCAGCACTTGCAAAGGCTGGCTTCAAGGTGACTGCTGTTCCAACAACAGGTTGGTCTGGAAAGCTCGACAACGTTGAATGGGATGCAGAGTTCTACGCATGGTGCCCATCTGCTGTATTGCAGACAGGTACAAACGACAACTTCCTCACAGGTGGCGGAAATAACCACATGGGTTGGAGTATCCCTGCATTGGATAAGGCGCTTCGTTCACTCGAAATCGTTAAGTCAGATGCAGCTGTAACTCGCGACATCATCACAGCAGAGCGTATTGTTAATCAGAACGCTCTCACACTCGCGATCTTCCAGCACCCTGCAGTTACTGCTTCTAACTCAGCGTTGAAGAACGTGAAGCCAGCCCCATTGTCTCCAACATTGGTTTGGAACTATTGGGAGTGGACTTACTAATAATTAGTTTAAATAACTAGTTTTTAGTACAAGTTAATAAAAGTTAGTACAAGTTAGTCGGAGAGTGGTGCTCGGTTCGCCGGGCACCACTTTTCGCTGAAAACCAAACGATAATTCAACGAGAGGAGAAACTTCCTGTGTTTGCATACATTATGCGCAGGCTAGGAATCCTTCTCGTCATTCTCTTCGGTTCTAGTTTTATTCTGTATAACCTTGCTGCAATTTCAGGTGATCCACTGGAAGGTCTTCGGACAAGTAGTGAGCCGAGTGCGAAACAACAAATAGTCACATTGACTCGTGAGTTGAATTTAAATGTGCCGCCACCTGCTCGATATTTCTTGTGGCTTCGTGGAATTCTTGGCCTCTTTGTGGGCCACATCGACTTTGGTAATGCGCGAAATGGCCAACCCGTGTCGGGGCTTGTCCAACATGCGATTCCTGTGACAATTCGTTTGGTCACAATGGCAACTATTGTTGCAATTATTCTGGGCATCACGGTCGGAATTGTTACCGCCCTTCGTCAATACAGTCGATTCGACTACGCGATGACTTTTGTTTCATTCTTGATGTATTCACTCCCTGTTTTCTGGGTTGCAGTGCTTCTCAAGCAGTATTTGGCAATTCGGTTCAACACCTTCCTTCGAAATCCAACCGTCCCACCCGGATACATATTCGCCTTTAGCTGCATGAGTGGAATCTTCTGGGCCGGTGTCGTAAGTGGAAGTCGCAAACGCGTCATTCAAATTTTCGTTATCGTTGCGGTAGCGACAGGTGCGCTGCTAGAAATTCTCAGTTTGCTCAATTGGTTCACGCACCCTGGTTTGGGCCCGATTTTTCTCTTTGCATCAGCCGTTGGCACTGCCTTTGGAGTAACGCAGGTTTCAGTAGGAATTCGAAACAAACCTGCACTCAAGGCTGCATTGGCAATGGCTGTATTAGCTCTTATTTCTTACTATCCATCCCAGTACCTCTTCAAGCATTCACCTCATGTATCGACACTCGTGCTCATGGCACTGTTCACAATCCTTCTCGGGGCAATCGTTGGACGAATCTTTGCAAAGATTGATCGTGGGCCAGTCATGCGCACCTCGATGATTACTGGTTTTGTCATTTCACTTCTTATGGTGCTCGATAAGTTCATGCAAACTTGGGCTCCTTACATGGAAACTGATGCTATCAACGGGCGCCCGGTTCCAACTATTGGCCAAGCTAACTCTTTGCTAGATCAAAGTGATTTTTGGATGAGCACCTTGGATACTTTGATGCATCTGATTCTTCCAACCATCGCCCTCACTCTTATTTCATTTGCCGGTTATGTTCGCTTTACTCGTGGAACTCTGTTGGATGTACTCAATGCAGATTACATTCGTACAGCCCGCGCTAAAGGGCTAACCGAACGTACCGTGGTGATGCGCCATGCTTTCCGAAATACCTTGATCCCTTTAACAACGATTATTGTGGTCGACTTTGCTGGAATTATCGGCGGCGCCATCATTACTGAAAGCGTCTTTGGTTGGGTGGGAATGGGAACCTTATTCCGACAAGCAATTAGTAGTTTTGATCTCAACCTTTTGATGGCGGTTTTCTTCATTACTGCCTCACTTTCCGTAGTTGCTAATCTCATTGCGGATTTGCTGTACAGCGCACTTGATCCACGTATTCGGGTGGGGGCTGGTAAATAATGGCAATTTTCAAACGTAAGGAAGTTGAGCTAGCGACAACAGATGCATCAGAAAATGCAATTGCTAATAAAGAAACTGAAGGCCTTAGCCAACGCCAAATCGTCTTCAGACGTTTTGTGGGCCATCGCGCGGCGATGATTTCTGTTTTTGTGCTTGCGTTTCTCACACTTTTCGTTTACTCAGCTCTAGATTTCAAATTAGGTCCGTGGAAGATTCATGGCTGGTGGAAATATCGAATCGAAGATATTCCCGAGCTGCGCACAAAGGATTGCCCCGGTGGAAATATCGGTTGTCCTACTTTGAGCCTGCGGCCTAAATTCTTAGGTGGCGCTGGGTTTGGATTAGGGGAGCACCCATTTGGCCAGGACGATATCGGTCGTGATTATTTCGCCCTCGTGATGAAAGGCGCTCAGCGCTCAATAATGGTGATGTTTGTTGTTGGAATAGTCGGCGGAGTGTTGGGAACTGTGATTGGCGCTATCTCCGGATTCTTCCGCGGAACTATAGATGCAGTACTGATGCGCTTTACAGATTTCATCATCACGATTCCCTCCATCATCATTGGCTCTGTTATCGGTTTCCATTTTGGAAATCTCGGCGCAACCTTCCTCGCCTTTTATTTGGGCCTATTTTCTTGGACTGGGCTTTCTCGCCTGGTACGTGGTGAATTCTTAAAACTTCGAGAGCTGGAATTCGTAGATGCAGCTCGAGTAGCTGGCGCTAGTAATCGCCGAATAATTTTTAAACATATTTTGCCAAATGCTGTCGGAGTCATCATCGTTTCAGTCACCCTTTTGATGTCTGGTGCGATCTTGCTGGAAACGGCTTTGTCTTACATTGGCTTTGGCGTGGTAGCACCGGATGTGTCTCTCGGGCTGCTCATTAGCCAGTACCAAGATTCCTTTACCTCGCGGCCTTATCTCTTTTGGTATCCAGGATTTTTCATCATTGCCATCGCACTGAGTGTTAACTTTATTGGCGATGGATTGCGTGATGCATTTGATCCTCGTCAACGTCGCAGACTCTCCTTGAGAGATCGACGCGTTGGACAAATTCAGGCAACAAAAGCAAAAAACAAGGGCGGTGAGTAAATTGTTAGAAATGAAGCTGACGCAAGGCCATTCCTACGATGAGGCTCACTACGGTTACGGAAATGCCAACGTAGTGGAATTTAATTCCGGACTGAGCCGATACGAAGTTGCCACTTTTGAACTTTTCCAATCTCGACAAAACCAAATGTTTGGCGACGCCAGAATCGGCGCGAGGAGATTCACCTGGTCGGATGATTCCAACGGCACCAACATTCATTCCACGAACTTCGCTGGGATGAATACTGCGCGCGTGGTATCGACCGGGAGCTGGAGCAGCCCAAGCGAAGATTTCTTTACCGTTACTAGTGATTATGGACATGCTGTAGCGAGCTTCGACGTCATCAACCTCGCTCCAGCCGATCGTGTATTCCTTGACGGGGTTCGTAATGGTTACGCCTTCATCGAAGATCGTGATTTTGGGGCGGTAGATAACCAGATAAATGACACTGCTAAAGCAGGTAGACCAGATAGCCGTAACGATGCTGCTTCTGGCAGTGCTGCTGAACCACGTTTGAATATTCAGTCCCAGAATCAAAAGCAGAACGAAACCGGCACCGAAAGTGCTCGATTTGGTTCGGAAGATTTCGGGATTGCTCATACTCAATTTACTGACCCTGCTCACCATGACGTAATGGTTGCATATTACGGAGGTGATTTCCGTGGCTGAGCCAGTATTAAGCGTTAAGGATTTCACTGTTGAATTTTGGGTGGATGGAGTTTGGTATCCGGCTGCAGTTGATATGAATTTTGACGTAGAGGCCGGCAAGGTCACTGCAATCGTGGGTGAATCTGGAAGTGGTAAATCCACGACCGCTATGGGATTGATGAGTCTTCTTGCTACTAATGCCCGAATGCAAGGTAGTGTAAAAATTAAGGGCGAGGAAATGATCGGCGCACCTGCTTCATTGCTTCGCAAATTCCGTGGCAAAGAAGTTGCTTATATTTTCCAGGAGCCAATGACCGCTCTAAATCCTGTTTATACAATTGGTTTTCAAATTGTTGAAACCCTTCGAAATCATTTTGACACTAGCCCTAAAGAAGCACGCCTTCGCGCTATTGAATTGCTCACGATGGTGGAAATCCCAGATCCTGAAAAGTCCTTTGAAAAGTATCCGCACCAACTTTCTGGTGGCCAACGTCAGCGCGCCATGATTGCCCAAGCTTTGGCTTGTGATCCAGCACTTTTGGTAGCTGATGAACCAACTACCGCTTTGGATGTAACCGTCCAGGCTGAAATTCTTGACCTAATGCGTGGCCTGAAGACACGTTTAAATTCTGCAATTCTGCTCATCACGCACGCTATGGGTGTTGTTGCGGATATGGCCGATGACATTCTCGTAATGAAGGATGGAAAGGTTGTGGAATCGGGGAGCGCTGATGCGATATTTAACCGCCCTCAACATCCATACACTCAAGAACTTCTTGCGGCCGTCCCAAAACTTGGCCATAGCGCAAAGCGAACATTAACTTTTCAAACACTTACAAAACCTGCGCCGGTGTTGACTCTTGAAGATGTCACGATCGAGTACCCAAAGCGTGGTCGCATACCCGCATTTACTGCAGTAAAGAATTTCAATCTTGAAATTTATCCTGGAGAAATCGTAGGCCTCGTAGGTGAGTCAGGCTCTGGCAAAACAACGGTAGGACGTGCAGCTATCGGTTTGATTCCGATTAAGAGTGGCAAACTTACGATTGCTGGCAACGACATCAGCCATGCAACGCAAAAAGAGCTTTCCGCAATTCGCCGTCATACTGGAATTGTTTTCCAGGATCCAGCTTCTTCCCTTAACCCTCGCTTGCCGATTGGTGAATCAATTGGGGAGCCAATTTTCCTTGCTGGACTTGCCAAAGATAAGGAACTCGATCATCTTGTTGAGGACTTGCTTGACCAAGTAGAACTACCGCGCAGCTATCGCAACCGCTATCCCCATGAGCTTTCAGGTGGACAGCGCCAACGCGTTGGTATTGCTCGAGCACTTGCCTTGACGCCGGATCTATTGATTGCAGATGAGCCAACTTCTGCACTGGATGTTTCTGTGCAGGCGCGCTTCCTTGAACTATTCCAGGGGCTACAGGAAAAATTAAACTTTGCATGTCTTTTCATCAGCCATGATTTAGCTGTTGTGGATATTTTGTCCCACCGTGTTGCCGTTATGCAGGATGGGCTTCTCGTTGAAGAGGGCGACCGAGATGCTATTTTGAAGAACCCTCAAAAGGAATACACCCGCCGATTGATTGAAGCAGTTCCCGTACCTGATCCAGCAGAGCAAGCCATTCGTCGCGCTGCAAGGCTTGCCACTAAAAAGTAGCTCTCAATTACCAGATGCGAACCCGCTGATCTTGTGGCAAGAAAAGCGCGTCACCTTCTTTGACATCGAATGCTTCGTAGAACTCATCCAAGTTTTTGACAATTTGGTTGCATCGAAATTCACTGGGGGAGTGCGGATCTGTTGCAAGACGTCGCTTTAACTCTTCAATACGAGTTTTTCCGCGCCATACTTGTGCCCAACCAAGGAATAAGCGCTGCACACCTGTAAAACCCTCCAAAACGGGCGCTGAACCCCCTTTTAAGGCAATTTCATAAGCTTTTAGCGCAATGGTAAGTCCACCGAGATCTCCGATGTTTTCACCTACTGTGAGAGCTCCGTTGACATGCACATCGGGAGTTTCGACAGGATAGAGCGCCTCATACTGATCAATGAGTTTTTGTGCCCGCTTATCAAATTCAACGCGGTCACTTTCCTGCCACCAATCAACAAGATTGCCATCGCCATCATATTTTGAACCCTGATCATCAAATCCATGTCCGACCTCATGGCCAATCACTGCGCCGATACCACCGTAGTTCGCGGCATCGTCGGCCTCCATGTCAAAAAATGGTGGCTGCAGGATTCCGGCGGGGAAAACAATCTCATTCATGCCAGGGTTGTAATACGCATTCACGGTTTGAGGGAACATGTGCCATTCAGAACGATCAACGGGGGCTCCGATTTTGGCAAATTCATAATCCATCTGGAATTTTGTTGTTGCAGCAATATTGCCAATCAAATCATCGGGTGAAATATCAAGGGCCGAGTAATCTCGAAATTTGTCCGGGTAACCAATTTTTGGTGTGAATTTATCAATCTTCTCAAATGCCTTTTTCTTGGTCTCTGAAGTCATCCATTCAAGGGCTTCAATATCGACGCGATAAGCCTCGAGTAAATTCTTAACAAGTTCCACCATTCGAGCCTTAGCTAACGGTGGGAAATGTTTGGCCACATAGATTTCGCCAATTGCTTCACCGAGAACACCTTCGACCATCGACACTCCGCGCTTCCAACGCTCACGAAGTTCTGGGGTGCCGCTGAGCGTTGTACCGAAAAATGCGAAGTTTTCTTCAACCAGGGCTTTATTAAGAAATGGAGCGCTTCCGGAAAGAAGATGCCATTGCAACCAAGAACTCCATGCCGGTGCATCGAAGTCTGCGAGCAATTGGCCGAGTCCACTAAAGAATGATGGTTGGCGAACGATGACACTGTCGACAACTTTTTGTGGGATCAGTGCCGCTTTGAGATACACATCCCAATCCAAACCTTCGGAAAGTTTTTTTAGATCAGCAAAAGAAAACTTGTTATAAGTCGCAAGACTGTCACGATCTCGAACTTGGTCCCAGTGGTGGGCTGCAATCTGGGTTTCAAGAGCAAGGACTCGACGGGCGTGGTCTGCACCATCTGGCAGTCCAGCAAGGTCGAACATCTTTTCGATATGCATAACAAGAGCTGCGCGAAGTGGGGCATATTCCTCTTCACGGTAGTAGGCCTCATCAGGAAGGCTGATGCCGGCCTGTCCAATGTAGGCGATATTGGTATTCGAATCTTTGTGGTCGGTTGTGATAAATGAATAAAACAGCCCGCCGTTTCCACGAGTTTCAAAATCACCCATCAGGTGAAGGAACTCTTTGGCCGAGGTAATTGTTTTAGCAGCGTTCAATTCATCAACCAATGGAGCGATTCCTAATTTTTCAATTCGATCCTCGTCCATAAATGAGCGGTACATGTCGCCGATTTTCTGGGCGCTGCTACCGGCAGGGTGATCATGTTGAGACAACTCATCGATACTGTCGAAGACTTCCTTTTCTGCCTTTACTCGAAG
>CAIMSI010000116.1 GCA_903844115.1 uncultured Actinomycetes bacterium | reverse complement strand
TCAAGTGGGCGATCTTCATCCCCGCTCTGCCATTCACTCCTGGCCAGTGCCTTGGCATGGCGCAGAAGAATCAACGGTGTTGCATCAAAAGGCATCTCAATAAATTTCGTAAGAATTTCAATATCGGTTTCCCGGGTGAGTTTTGCTAATGCGGCCTCAATGTTGTGCCACTCCATTAAGTCAACTTCACTATTTACATGAAACGCTTTCTCGCTATCAATCGCCTTTGCACACCAATAACTAACGCGCTTTTGGCCATCAATAGCAAAGTATTCGATCTCCCCGATGAAAGGTCCGAGTTGGACCGAGAGACCAGTCTCTTCCATGATTTCACGGTAAGCACAAGCAATTAAAGTTTCACCAGAATCCAGTTTGCCTTTCGGCAGCGACCAATCGTCATAACGTGGGCGATGAATAATGGCGATTTCAACTTCATCAGCTGTGTTTTTGCGCCACACAACTCCGCCGGCGGCCTGGGTTATTTCACTCATCCGCGCGCCCGATACCACTTGATTACTTGGTCATGTAAATCAGTTAATGGCTCACCATTTGAACCTTTGGTTACACGCTTCCAATCACCATTACTTTCCATCTCCCAGCGCACGGTTGTTGGTGCTAAGTAACTATCTAGTGCGCGAAATAGCATGCGCTTGTGGTCGGTCTGCTCGATTCGAACCATGCTCTCAACTCGGCGATCTAAGTTACGGTGCATTAGATCGGCGCTACCAATCCAAACTTCTTCATTGCCACCATTTGTAAAATAGAAAATACGTGAGTGTTCTAGGAAGCGACCGAGTATTGATCGCACAGTGATGTTTTCTGATAGGCCGGGAACGCCAGGTCGCAGGGCACAAATTCCTCTAACCACGAGTTCGATTTTTACACCAGCATTTGATGCCTGATACATAAGGTTTATAAATTCTTCATCCATGATCGAGTTCAACTTCATACGAATCCCCGCAGGCTGTCCCGCCTTTTTGTTATCGATCTCATTTTGAATTTTTGCAAGTAAGCCGCTTCGAAGTGTCCGAGGAGCCACAAGTAAGCGCTCGAAAGATGTTTGCGGTGCAAAACCAGAAAGTTGGTTGAAAAGTTTATTTACATCTTCACCAAGAATTGGATCAGAACTTAGAATTCCAAAGTCCTCATAGAGTCGGGCAGTCTTTGGATTGTAATTTCCAGTACCGATATGGACATAGCGGCGAATTCCACTGGCCTCTTCACGAACAACAAGTGAGAGCTTGGCATGCGTTTTAAATCCAACAAGCCCGTAAACAACGTGTACCCCAGCATCTTCCAGCTTTCTAGCCCAGCGCACATTTGCTTGCTCATCAAAGCGCGCTCGAATTTCAATTACAGCTAAAACTTGTTTGCCGGATTCGGCTGCTTCGATAAGTGCTTCCACGATCGGTGAATCGCCCGAAGTGCGATAAAGCGTCTGCTTGATCGCCAATACCTTCGGATCTTGCGCCGCCGACTCTAAAAAGCGAACAACGGAAGAAGTAAAGGATTCATATGGGTGGTG
>CAIMSI010000115.1 GCA_903844115.1 uncultured Actinomycetes bacterium | reverse complement strand
GTTTACAAGAACATCGAAACTATGGACGATTCCTCACTGACCGCCCTTATAGCCAGCACGAGCGCATCAGCAGGAACTGGAAAGGTTCCACTAGCAATGCTTTCAGGGGCAACCACAACTCTCTTTGATCTGCGCGAGCTGAAAATTGAAAGTTCTCGCCTGGGTCTTCTTCCAGGACAGTCCAGCACCCTCACAATCGGATCCGGGAAAAAGGGCAAAATCTCATTGTCCCTGACTGTAGATCTTCGAGTTTTCGACATGTACGACGCGGCCGCTTTGCTGGCGCGTTTTATAACAATCCTGTAACAAAGCCTTTTTCGGGTAATTACACGCTCAGCTATCTGCACAATTGTGCAGAATCTTTCAAAATAATTCACTAATGTGCTTGCTTAGGCATTTGTGACAGACCACACTTATCGAAAGTTCAAAGGCTGAACTCCTCCCCGACCGCTTGAGAATGGATGTACTCCTTCGTGAAGCAACGTGAGACCGACCTGATTTTGCAGGCAGCGCGTCTCTATTACGAGGAAAACCTTTCACAAGATGAAGTAGCCACAAAACTCAAAACTTCCAGATCCAATATTTCGCGCATGCTTACAACCGCTAAGCACAATGGCTTTGTCGAAATCCGCATTGTTGCTCCGCTCTCTCGTCACGAGACTGTTGCTAATCAAATTAAGAAACTTTTGGATATCAAAGAGGTGCAGGTTGTTTCACCCAGCGCCAATGAACTCGCTATTAATGCCGTTGGCCGCGCAGCTGCAAACGCACTCACATCAAATTTGAAAGGCAATCAAACGATTGCTATCTCATGGGGACGTGGCCTTGAAGCAGCCGTCGTTCATTGCAAAAAAGATTCCATACCTGGCTTAAAGATCACTCAAATTATGGGCGCACTTTCCAATGTGGAAACAAGCGTTACTGCAGATGAAATTGGCCGCACACTTGCACGCAACCTAAACGCAATCTTTGTTCCTTTTAACGCACCGGTTGTTGTTAGCAACCAAAAAATCCGTAACTCTTTGATGCAAGAAACTTCTGTTGCTCAAGCACTTGACCTTGCACGAAATGCAAACGTTGCTCTCGTGGGAATTGGCTCGCATGGATCATCTTCCAGTGAAATGGTTTTGAATGAATTTCATCTTTCATCGGCCGATCGTGATGACATTTCTAAAGAATATGCTGGAGATATTGCTTCTCGCTTTTACAACACTGCAGGAAAAATGCTCTCCACCATTCTTGATAGTCGCGTGATTGGTTTGACCCTAGATGAAATTCGCAAAATTCCACGCGTAATTGGCGTTGCAAACGGTGCGGAAAAAGTACTTGGGGTTATTGGAGCTGCCAGGTCCAAGCTCATCGATTGCCTCATCATTGATCTTGCCTGTGCAAACTCAATTCTTAAGGTCCTATCTGCAACTGAAATGAGGACCGCATGAGCGGCTTAGCTCGTCTATTTATTATTTTGGGTGTCGTATGGGCGCTGCAGCTCTATTTGGCTTATCGGCAAGCACAGATTTTCCAAAAAGACATGAAGTCTTTACGCCAGCATGCACCAAACGTTTCAGTCGGAGTAGGTGGTCGCCGTTACCGCGGTGGTCGTGCATACGTTGCACTTGCCTCTGATGACATTGGCGTTGTAAAGCATGCGATTCTGCTAAGCGGGTTCAGCATCTTTGCTAGAGCCAAAGCACTTAGCGACTACACAGGATTCTCCATCGATGACATCATTTCGGGCAACCGCGCGGTGTCTTCAAGGCCGGCGAAAGTGACAGAAGCTGCGAAAGTAGCTGCTGAACACATTCGCAGTCACCTCCGAGGTGATGCGTCAGGAGAATAGTGAACAACCTTCCCGTGAAGGATGTTCACTTGAAGTTCGAACTCAAACATATATAGGAGGTGTGCAGTGCACTTTTTAGCTGTTGGATTTCTTTCAGCAGTAACCGTGGATAAACCAACCGGCGTGCTTGGAGCTTTGGCTACAGGCGCAGAAGACTTTATTAAAGTCTTCAATAAGGGTGGATCAACTTTGCTCTCACTTATGGGCGGAATTCTTCCAACACTTGTTGTCTTGTTGACTGCGGTCAATGCTTTGGTACGCATTATTGGACCAGAGCGCATCGAAAACCTTGGTAAGGCGGCGGCACGTCCTGGACTCCAGTGGTATCCAGTTCGTTACATCATCCTTCCATTCGTTTCAGTGTTCGTACTAACTAACCCAATGGCATACACCATGGGTCGTTTCCTCCCTGAACGCTTCAAGCCTGCGTTCTACGACTCGGCTGTATCTTTCGTACACCCAATCCTTGGAATTTTCCCTCATGCGAATCCAGGTGAATTGTTCGTTTACGTAGGTATCGCAACTGGTATCCAACAACTTGGTCTCGGACTCGGCGATCTTGCTGTTCGTTACCTACTAGTTGGTCTTGTTGTTATCTTTATTCGCGGCATCGTGACCGAGCGCATTACTGCTCGCATGATGACCAAGTCAGAGAAGGGTGAGTAATCGTGGGTTTTGCAAGCACAGTTACTAAAGTTGGTCGTTCTGTTGGTGGCGTAGTTGGTATTTTGTACCAAGCAGGCCGCGACACAGTTGACACTGTCATCCGCAACGTCATTCCATTCATGGCGTTCATCTCATTCATCATCGGCTTGATCCTCACCACGGGAATCGGTGACTGGATCGCTAAGGGCATCAAGGGATCAGCTTCATCGCTCCCAGGATTGCTCCTTATCTCAGTCGTATGTGCAATTCCTCTGCTCTCTCCATTGCTTGGACCTGGCGCAGTTATCGCGCAGATTGTTGGAACCCTTTTGGGTGTTGAAATTGGTAAGGGAAATATCCCTGCTCAATATTCACTTCCAGCTCTCTTCGCTATTAACCCACAGGTCGGTTGTGACTTCATTCCAGTGGGCTTGGCCCTTGGTGAAGCAGAGCCAGCAACGGTTGAAATCGGCGTACCTGCCGTTCTCTTCAGCCGTATGGTTACAGGCCCACTGAGCGTCGTAATTGCTTACGTCGCTTCATTTGGCTTGTACACAGCTGCTAAATAAAACAAGTAATACAAGCAATACAGAAAGCAAAAACTTCATATAATTAAAAAGAACTGACGGGGTAAATCCTCGTCAGTTCTTTTTAATAAAAATATTCCGGAACTTTTATAAATAGGAGCATCACATGGGTGAATACAAGGCAGTGACAATCGCCGCAGGAAAAGGCGGTTGGGGTGGTCCTCTTACCATTTTGCCAACAGATAAGAAGAAGTATGTTTATTCAGTAACCGGTGGCGGAATTCACCCAGTTGCACAGCGCATCGCTGATATGACTGGCGGAGTGCCATTTGATGGTTTCAAAAGCAGCGTTCCTTTCGATGAGATTGCCGTTGCAGTCATCGATTGCGGCGGAACTGCTCGCGTTGGTGTTTATCCAATGAAGAAGGTTTTGACAGTCGATATTCACGCAACAAGCCCAGCAGGTCCACTTGCTCAATTCATCACAAAAGAACTTTTCGTCTCCGGTGTAAAGCCTGATGACGTCAAAGAAGCGTAAGAGATGCCCGATCAGCAAAACAATTCAAAAGTTGTATATCAATCCACAGTCACGGCAGTTGGTGAATTAGTCAGCGACTTCCGTGACCAAGGATTGTTGGTGTGGTTTGGTGAAAACGCCCCAAGTGAACTTCATGAATTTTCTATCTTGCACAAAGTTGCACATCAAGAGAGAGCACCAATGCCTGGTGACGTGATTGAAATCAACTCCGATAGGTTTACAGTGTTAGCTGCAGGGTCTGTTTCAAGCGATAACCTTCTGAACCTCGGACATTTAGATTTGAAAGCAAACGGTCTCACAGAGGCAGAGCTGCCCGGAGACGTAAACGTTGAAGTATGTGAACTACCAATGGTGAAAGTTGGCGATACTCTTAAAGTTATTGCCGCTTCCAATTAATAGAAAGATTAGGAAATAGCGAAATGGCATACACAGAGAAACTCAAAGCACACCGTGCAAAATTAGGCCGCGATGTAAAAATCGCACTCGTTGGAGCGGGCCAGATGGGACACGGCTTTGGTTGCCAAGTAGATCGCATGCCTGGACTTTCCGTTGTTCTCGTCATCGATATTGATCCAGCGCGCATCACTAGTCTCTATAAAGATCTTGGTGTGAACGACCCAGTTATTAGCGCAGACCCTGCAGAAATTACAGCAGCACTCAACGCCGGAAAGCGCGTAGGAGCTACTTCTTCATCTTTCCTAGCCACACTTCCTATTGATTTCGTTGTCGAAGCAACCGGTGTTCCAGAAATTGGCGCACAAATTACCTATTCATGCCTCAAGGCAAAAATGGACGTGGCAGTTCTTAACGTTGAAATGGATGTCACTATCGGACCCCTACTTCACAAGACTGCTGTTGATAACGGAGTTATCTACACGGTCTGTCATGGCGATGAGCCAATTGAGGCGAAGGTGCTTGTTGATTTTGCGCGCGATCTAAATTTTGAAATCGTTGCTGCCGGCAAAGGAAAGAACAATCCATTTGAGCCATTGAGCAATCCGGATTCAGTACGCGAAACAGCAACTGCTAAGAAAATGAATCCAAAGATGCTTTGCTCATTTACCGATGGTTCAAAGACAATGACTGAGATGGTTGCACTTGCAAATACCACTGGCCTTGAACTATCCAAGCGCGGTATGTACGGCCCCGCTGCGACCGTAAAAACTTTACAAAATGTATTCGCGCTACAAGCAGATGGTGGTGTTCTTGACCGTCCGGGCGTTGTCGATTACTGCACTGGAGATGTTGCACCTGGCGTCTTTGTCATTGTTCGAAGTGATCAACCATATGTTTCACATGAGATGTCATATCTATCAATGGGACCTGGACCTTACTTTGCTCTCTACCGTCCATACCACCTAGCTTCCGTTGAGGCGCCTCTCTCAGTTGCTCGCGCAGTAATTGATCGCGAGTCATCTTTGTATGCACCACATTTGATGGCCGAAGTTGTTGCGATGACAAAGAAGGATCTTGCAGTTGGCGAAAAGATTGATGGAATCGGTGGATTCACAGTTCGCGGATACGCAGATAAAGCATCTGATGCTCGCAAGGAAAACCTTGTCCCAATTGGACTTGTACAAAATGCGATCATGAAGCGTGCTGTACCTGTCGGAACTTTGTTGACTTACGATGATGTTGAACTTGATGAAAACAGCACCATTGTTAAGTTGCGCCGCGAACAGGATGCAAGCGGGCTTACTTACGCCTCTTGATCATCAACTTCGTGATCTGACTTATCTGGTTTTTCTAGTTTTTCTGGTTTTTCTAGTTTTTCTAAACCAAGTTCTTTCATGAGGGCCCTCTGGCGTTTTGTTAGGGGGTCCTTTTCTTTTTTAACCGGCTTTCCTTCCTGAGTTCTTTCAAAACCTTCAGGAGTGAGCCCTAGCTCTTTTCGAAGCTCTTCTTGACCCGGCGTTAATAATCCCTGAATCTCTCGCTTCTTTGCAGCGCGCTCAATGATCGCAGCAGCACGCTCTGCCGCATCTGTCTTGGCCCAAGGATTTTTCCAACGCATGGCACGAGTCTGCCACAATGACCTGGTGCGCGAGAAGATTGAAAGTGAAATGAAACCAGCCGTCGTAGTTCTCGCTGCCGGCTCTGGAACTCGCTTTGGCCACATCACCAATAAAGTCTGGCTACCACTGAGCGGGCGTCGAATCATTTCTAGGTCACTCACCATTGCCACTAAATCATTTGATAAGTGCCGCGCAATACTGGTCATTCACCCTGATGATGAAGCCCTAGCCAAACAAGTTATTGCGCGCGAAATCCCCCACATTAAAGTTGAAATTGTTTATGGAGGCACCACCCGCCACGAATCTGAATATCACGCACTTTTACATCTTGAACCTGCAATTAATTCTGGTGAGATTAATGTCGTCTTGATTCATGATGGCGCCAGACCCCTTGCAACGAGCGCTCTATTTCAGGAGATTGCAGAGACTGCGTATCGTCACGGAGGTGCTATTCCAACAGTGTTAGTTAATCCAATAGAGATGAACAAGCGATCGGGTGAGCCACTGGTACGAGTACAAACTCCGCAAGGATTTAAAGCGCAAGACTTATTAGCTGCCTATAAAGCGGCGGCAGAAGTAGACTTTCACGGTACGGATACGGGAGCTTGCATGGAGAAGTTTTTACCCAATGTTAAGACAATCTCTGTGAGCGCGGATGCAACTAATGTAAAAATTACGTATCCTCAGGATTTAGCGATTGCCGAACATGTTCTAGAGAAGCGGGGGTATCAAGATTGAGTAGCGAGATTATTGAGACCACTCTGGAATGCCCACATTGTGGGAGTGAAACTGTTCATCAATTGGTTTACGTAGGAAGAATTCTTGCTTCCACCACTTGTACCCAATGCCACGCGCAGGTAAAACATGAAGCCGATGATTTGCGCGTGCATTACGCCAGGGACCTTGCCCATCGCGTTGCTACAAAGCCTTTTCGCCTATGGCGCAGATTTCGCAGAGCTCCTGTTACTACAGCCCTTGAAACCCCACGTAAAACAATGAGCAAGCCGCGCAAGATGTGGGAAGAAATTCGCCACTTATTTAAGTAATTAAACTACCTTTTGCTGCCAATGCAGCAGCGCTTCAAGTAGTTCCACTTCGGCACTGGTATTTGCGCGAAGTGATTCAGGATCTGTTTCTACTTCAGTTGTAATAGTTCCCGGCACTAATGGAACAAACCAGGTCGATGTTTTTCCAGAAAAATCTATCGCACTCTTTTGATAAAACTCAGGGGTGGATAAACGTCGAATCGAATTACGATCCACTGTTCGCACTAATACACCTTCGTCATTTATGATTTTTAGAGTCTCCGTAAATGCCATATCAGGACGAGCAGCTCCTGCTCCACCGACAAGGGCACCTAGGACGCGATGAAATTGTGCGGTGCGTGTGAGTGGACGCTGCGCATCATGTATTCCAAGAATCTCAAATTCTTTGGAGGAAGCGAGCGCACTTGCCAACGCAGAAGTATCAAGTGGATCAACTTCCAAAAGTTCAGGTTGTACTTGCATTTGCGCACAACATTTGCGCACACGCTCCATCAAATCAGATGGGGCTGCAATTGTTAGATGAGTATGTGAGCCATTTTCAACACAGAAGGATTCGGCTACAGAAATTGCGTGGCTAATTAAATCTGAGCTATTGAGTTTCAGAAATGCGATGGGCGATGTAATAGCAAGGAGAAGCTTGATGCGAGAAGTTGCCACGAGTGGTCGAACTTAAGAAGCAAGGACCTCGTCAAGAATTAAGCCGGCCTTCTCTTCATCAGTGCGCTCTGCAAGAGCGAGTTCAGAGATAAGGATTTGCTTAGCCTTGGCGAGCATACGCTTTTCACCAGCTGAGAGGCCGCGGTCTAAATCGCGACGGTAAAGATCGCGAACAACTTCAGCAACCTTGATGACATCTCCAGATGCAAGCTTTTCAACATTTGCCTTGTAGCGGCGTGACCAGTTTGTTGGCTCTTCGGTGTATGGCTGGCGCAGGACGTTAAAGACGCGATCCAAGCCCGCTGAGTCCACGACGTCACGAACACCTACGAGGTCTACGTTTTCGGCTGGTACGCGTACTGTGAGGTCTCCCTGGGCTACCTTGAGAACGAGGTAGATCTTCTCTT
>CAIMSI010000114.1 GCA_903844115.1 uncultured Actinomycetes bacterium | reverse complement strand
GTGTTCCATCGGGATCCTTCTCAACGCCTGTGTTCCACCAACCTTCGTATGAATCAATATGGTGGTAAGACTCATTCATACCCGTGTTGAAGCGAATTGCATCAAAGACATAAAACTCTGCTTCAGGTGCGAAGAATGCGGTATCTGCGATTCCAGTTGATTGAAGATAGTCAACAGCCTTCTTCACAACTCCACGTGGATCGCGAGAATATGGAGTGTTATCAATTGGGTTGTGGACAGAGAAGAGAATAATGAGGGTCTTCACTGCGCGATAAGGATCGATATACGCAGAAGAAGGAATTGGGAGAAGCTTCATATCTGACTCGTGAATGGATTGGAACCCACGGATAGAAGATCCATCAAACATTAGCCCATCAGTGAAAACTGCCTCATCAAAAGATTCAACGGGAACGTTGAAGTGATGTTGTATTCCTGGAAGATCTATGAAGCGCACGTCAATCAGCTTCACATCGTTCTTCTTGATGAAATCAAAGATTTCAGTTGAATTCTTAAACATGTGTCTCCTGTTTTTTATCTTCCAAAGAAAATAGGCCGGGGTACATCGGGACGCATCGGCGGGTCCTAGATGTTTGACTTGTTGGTTGAACAATAGAGCCCACCTGTGAAAGAGGCATATCTTGAATGTTACGGTCTTGTTTCAAGACCTCAAGTCTGGGTTCAGAGTTCTATCCCTTAGGCTTCCAACATGTTCAAAGAAGCGTCGATGGGCCGCCGGATCTGGGCCTTATTTCTCGACAGCTTCGGAGCTTACTTAGTGGCCAGCGCCCTGGAACCACATGACATGGCAAAAAGGTTATTGCTGCAAACGAGCATCCTCTTTTTGGAGATTTCTCTGCTGACTTCTCTTAAAGGTGCCTCATTTGGCCAAAGCGCCGCTAAATTGAAAGTCGTTGATTTTCAGAATGGAAACGCGCTATCAATTCCTCGGGTGCTATTTCGTACCCTTTTGATTCTTCTTGTCTTGCCCGCAGTTTTTCGCAGCGGCGGACGTTGCGTGCACGACATTGTCACTCGATCTGTTGTTGTGCGTTATTACAAAGAAAGCGTTTAGCGTCCTGGATTCTTTGGCGCGCGAGTAAGCATTGGACCTTTAGGAATTGGCATCGACATACCGCCAACTGCTTTGAGGCGAGACCGCACTTCGCGCATTTGATTTGGCGCTAGCTTCTTCGGCATCTTCTTCATCTTTTTTTGGAGTTTGCGAATTGGCACTTGTCCTTCTTCATCTCCAACAATGATTTCAAAGACTGGAACGCCAGGTACAAATCGTTCAGCTTTCTTTCGTTCATCAGCAAGCATTGCCCGTACGGCAAAACCTCCCTCGCCCACTAAAACAATTCCACAGCGTCCAACGCTGCGATGCACCATGTCTTGATTGCGATTTACGGCAACAGCTGCAGTAGTAGTGAAGCCCTTGCGAATTCCCATGAGAACGCTAGCCCCTGCGCCCATTTGACCTTCAATGGAGGCGAACGCCGCAGAATTTGCGAACCGCGTGAAGAGAAAGAATGCTGCGATGATTCCAACTGGCACAAAAAGAATTGCAAAATAAACGGGATGTCCAACTACTAATCCCACGACGAGTCCAAGAGCTATGACAGCGATAAGAGTGATTGCCAGATAAAGAAGGGCGCTTGGATTTTCTTTGCGAACTAGAGTGAATGCATCACGAACAACCTGGAGCTGTCCGCCACCTGCAGCTTTTTCTTTCTTTTTGCGTCCAAACATTCTTAGTTGCTCTCTCTCTTTTGTTTATTCTTTTTAGCTGCGCGCTCGGCTTTGCGACGAGCATTTACTATTGCTGCCTCTTCGATTGTAGGGGCTGTGCCGCCCAATCTGAGAGGACCCCACCATTTACCGACAGGGGAGTCGGGGTAAGTCTCTTGGATAGAGTGTAAAAGGTCTGTGATTTTCTGTCGAAGTCGATCTTCTTCCAGCGCGATATCCGCGTCCTTTGCAATCATATAAGCCTCACCGTAGGCAATGGTGACTGGATACTTCTTTCGTCCAAGGGATGGCTTATGAGCTTTAGTGAGGATGCGATGGCTGCCCCAGAGAGCAACAGGAATCACTGGCACGCCAGCGCCCTGGGCCAGACGTATTGCTCCTGATTTAAGTTCTTTTACTTCCCAACTTAATGAAATTGTTGCTTCTGGAAATATTCCGACAATTTCACCTGCACGTAGCGCGCGCATAGCTGCTACCAATGAAGTGGATCCCTTTTCGCGATCAACACTTATGTGTTTCATCGCGCGCATTAAAGGACCTGCCAATGGGTTGTCAAAGATTTCTTTTTTTGCCATGAATCTTATGTACCGGTTTTTAGGTGCGGCCGGCGTTCCAATGAGGGCAAAATCTAAGTAACTAATGTGATTACTTGCCATTACTGCCCCGCCCGATGCAGGGATATTTTCATCCCCAATAAATGTGAAACGTATACCAAAGGCTTTCCAAACGGTTTTGAAGGCTGCTACGACTGGAGGATAAACCAACTCAGCCATGAGCAAGTGCACGCTTTTCCTGGGCCTGCTTGTACAAACGCCCAGCGCGATAACTCGAGCGAACGAGTGGTCCACTCATAACTCCAGAGAACCCAATCTCTTCAGCTTCTTTTGCAAGTTCGACAAATTCTTCTGGCTTTACCCAACGAATCACCGGATGGTGATTTGGAGTAGGACGGAGATATTGTGTAATTGTGATCAGATCACAACCAGCATCATGTAAATCTTGTAGAGCTTGAGAAACTTCGTGACGTTCTTCGCCCATACCTAGGATTAAATTCGACTTAGTAATTAAGCCGTAATTGCGCGCTTGATTAATAACATCCAATGAGCGGTCATAGCGAAATGCCGGACGAATTTCTTTGAAGATTCTTGGCACAGTTTCAAGATTATGCGCAAAGACTTCTGGTCGCGATTCAAAAACAATATTGAGCAGTTCAGGCTTTCCGCTGAAATCAGGCGCAAGCATTTCTACACCGGTACCGGGATTGAGTTCATGAACTTTGCGAATAGTTTCAGAATAAAGCCAAGTACCTTCATCTTCTAAATCATCGCGAGTAACTCCGGTGATGGTGGCATATTTAAGGCCCATAGCTTTAACGGATTCGGCAACGCGGCGAGGCTCGTCCATATCGACAGGCTCTGGCTTGCCAGTATCGATGTTGCAGAAGTCGCAGCGACGAGTACAACGTTCTCCACCAATAAGGAAAGTAGCTTCTTTATCTTCCCAGCATTCAAAAATATTTGGGCAGGCCGCTTCTTGGCAAACAGTATGAAGCCCTTCTCTGGCAACTAGCGATCGCAATTGGGTGTATTCCGGACCCATGTGTGCGCGGGTCTTAATCCACTCAGGCTTACGCTCAATTGGAACGGAAGCGTTCCGTGCTTCAATGCGCAGCAGTTTGCGCCCATCTGGTGCGATTGTCATGACGTGGCCAGCTCCGCAACTTTAGATAGTGCTTCAAACATATATTTTTCAACAACTGGTGCAACTTCATCAATCGTAACTTCTCGTTCAAGTTCTATTGCCATCGATGTCACTGTGGTGTCTTTGAGGCCACAAGGAACAATACGATCAAAGCCGGACATATCTGGATTTACATTCAGAGCGAATCCATGCATCGTGACACCTTTTGCTACTCGAATTCCAATTGCGGCAATCTTGCGATCACCTTTTTCATCTCGAAGCCATACGCCCGAGCGATCGCAATACTGCTCACCAGCAATTCCAAACTCATTGCAAACATTTATTAGCGCTGCTTCGATTTCTCGTACAAAACCAACTACTTCATTTCGGTTTTTCAAACGAATGATGGGGTACCCAACAAGTTGACCCTCGCCGTGCCACGTGATTTTTCCACCACGGTCGACATCGATAACAGGAGTTCCATCGATCGGACGCTCATGCGCTTCCGTACGGCGGCCGGCGGTATAAACCGAAGGATGTTCAACTAAAAATAAAGTGCTTGGACGAGTTCCTGCAACAACTTCCTCGTGTATCCGTCGCTGGGTATCAAGGGCGATTTGGTAATCCACCAAGCCTTGGCGAGTGAGGGCAATTGCTGCCCCGGTTGTTGTTGGGCTCACAAGCCAAGCCTAATAGGGAAGTGCAATTGCACTAAATCAAGGGTGAATCCCGTTACACCGTGTCTAGAAAGTGAGATGACCGAGGAGAAATTCACTTTCCCCCGTTAAACTCCAACCGTCGATAGGCCCCGTTGGGCCAACTTTCTTGGAAAGCAAAGGATTAATTGTGTCTTCTAGCACTGTAAATAAGGTCAAAGCGCGTAAGCCATTGTGGTTTGCCATCATCACGATCATCGTGTGGTTTGGAATTTCAGGCGCCGTAGGACCTCTCTTCGGGAACCTGTCATCGGTGCAGAAGAATGACAATGCTGACTTCTTGCCACCGCATGTTGAGGCGCAGAAGTTTTCAGATGCTTACAAGACTTTTACAGTTAATGCCAATAAGAGCCTTCCAGCGCTGGTTCTCTTTGAAGGTGCTGTAACACCGCAGAAGGTAATGGCGACAAACGTGTTCTTCGGGAGCATTGCATCACAGCCTCTTGTAACCAAGGACGGCAAATCCATCTCGGGTGTAGATAAAAAGATTGGTGACTTCCTAACGCCAGGTGAGAAAATATTTGCATTCCCTTCGCAAGATGGAAAAGCCCTTCTTGCAAATGTGCCTTTCGATAATACGAATGCAGGGTCTCAACTAGCCAACAAGAAGCCTGCCCTACCGGCAGTCGTTGATTCGATTCGTTTTTATACCGGTCAATTTGCAACGGCAAACGGGTTTACTTCGCATGTCACAGGTTTTGCTGCGATCTTTGCAGACCTTTTCGGCGCTTTCGGAGGAATTGACTCCACACTTCTATTAACAACCGTATTTGTGGTTGCACTCATTCTTATCGTTGTGTACCGCTCACCTATATTATGGATTCTTCCGCTCATGACAGCTCTCATCGCAGAATCACTGGCTGGTGGAATTATTTATTTGCTTGCTAAGCACAACATCATCACACTGGATGGACAGTCTCAGGGAATCCTCTCGGTTCTGGTTATCGGCGCCGCAACAGATTATGCGTTGTTGCTCATTGCACGCTACCGAGAAGAACTTCATTTACATGATTCTAGGTACGAAGCGATGAAAAAGGCTTGGCGCGGAGTTGTCGAACCGATTTTGGCGTCTGGTAGCACCGTGACTATTGGCCTTCTCGTTCTTCTGCTTTGCCAACTAAAGAATACCCGTGGCCTTGGTCCGGTTGGTGCAATCGGAATTGTAAGTTCAATGTTCACAGTCCTTACTTTGCTTCCTGCCTTGTTAGTTGTTTTTGGACGTTGGATATTCTGGCCAAAGATTCCCCGTCACGATAATCATGATGAAAAACTGAGTGGAATCTGGTCGAAAGTTGCACACGCAACTGCGAAAAGTCCTAAGAAATTTGCGATTATTACGACAGTAATTCTTTTGATTTTCGCAAGCTTAATCACGACTCTCAAAGCTACGGGTATATCAACTACTCAGGGATTTACTACTCATCCTGATTCACTTGTTGGTCAAGAACTTCTGCTAAAGCATTACCCAGGTGGCCAGAGTCAGCCAACACAAATCTTGATTAAGCAGACAAAGATGATGGAGGCAACAGCAGCCCTCCAAGGAATTTCTGGAATTTCTTCAGTAAGTGCAGAATTAGTAGGACAAGCCATTCCTGGCCAGCCTCTTCCGGCACTGAAAGTTGTCAATGGAAATGTGGTTTTGGATGCGACATTGTCTGTTCCTGCCGATTCTTCGCAAGGTCGTAATCTCATCCCAACAATTCGCGCAGCAGTTCATAAGGTAGATCCAGAATCTTTGGTTGGCGGTATCAGTGCAACGTTCTATGACGTTGATATAGCTTCGGCCCATGATCGAAATCTGGTAATTCCAATTGTTCTCGTGCTTATTGCCATTATTTTGGGGCTCTTGCTACGAAGCATCTTTGCCGCTGCAATTCTGCTCCTTACTGTGATTGTCTCCTTTGTTGCGACACTGGGTGCCTCCGCAGTTGTTTTCAACCACATCTTCAAGTTTGCGGGTGCTGACACAGGCTTCCCACTCTTCACCTTCATTTTCTTGGTGGCACTTGGAATTGATTACAACATCTTCTTGATGACGCGCGTTCGTGAAGAATCTATCAAGATTGGAACACGTGCTGGCGTCACTAAGGGAGTAACCGTCACTGGTGGCGTGATCACATCTGCTGGAATAGTTCTTGCGGCAACGTTCACAGTGCTGGGAGTACTTCCACTTGTTGCACTAGCGGAAATTGCCTTTGCAGTTGCATTTGGAGTCCTGCTCGATACATTGGTTGTTCGTTCAATTCTTGTACCGGCGTTGGTTCACATCATCGGTCCGAAAATTTGGTGGCCTTCTAAACTTTCGCAAGAAAGTAAGTAGATACCGTGAGCGCTAAGCCATTTCGTGCAGGTATCTGCGGATATGGATTAGCCGGTCGTTATTTTCACGGGCCCTTTCTTCGAGCAGCTGGATTTGAAGTCGTAGGTGCTACGACCAAGAATCCAGAGCGCATCGCCCACCTGCGCGAAGATTTCCCATCTGCAATTGCTTATGAAAGCGTTGACCAACTTCTGGCTCAAGATTTGGACTTGTTGGTTGTAGCAAGTGCCAACAGCGTTCATGCAAGTGAGGCCATCGCTGGCTTACGTGCGGGTGTGGCTGTAGTTGTAGACAAGCCGATGGGACGTACTTACGCCGAGGCACAATCGATCGCTGATGTAGCCCATGAAACAGGCTCGTTACTCACTACTTTTTTTAATCGTCGTTGGGACAGCGATGCTCTTACTATCAAGAAGGCAATCAAAGAAGGCGCCTTAGGAAATATTTTTCGTATTGATTCACGATTTGAGAGATTTCGCGAAGACGCAAATCCAGATTCTTGGAGAGAGCGCTCAACTCCTGCGCAAGGTGGTGGCAATCTTCTGGATTTACAACCTCATCTGATCTCCCTTGTATTGGATTGGTTTGGTCCTGCCAAACTTGTCTACTCTTCCGTCCGCTCCATACGCGGTTTGTCTGATGATGATGTTGTTTTGGTATTAAAACATGAATCTGGAGTTGATTCATATCTTTCAGCATCTGCAATCGTTGGCGCACCTGGGCCTCGTATTCGCTTGATGGGAGATAAAGGCGCACTTGTTATACATGATCTAGATAAACAGGAGCCATTGCTGCGATCTGGAAAGAATCCCGAAGCCGGGGGATGGAAGTTAGATACGACAACATCAGCGCAGATTCATCGTGGTGAGCAGACAATCGAGTATCCAGCCGTGCCAGGGGATTACACCCAGTTTTATCTTCAAGTTGCAGGTGCTATTCGTGGTGAAGGCGTCATGCCTGTTTCGATTCAAGATGCCCTTGATGTTGCGCTAATCGTGGATCAAGCACGAGAGATTTCTATTCGTTGAAGCACGATGTCATTGTTGTAGGCGCTGGTCTAGCTGGATTGACGGCAGCTAGATACCTTGCGCAAGCAGGTTTAGAAGTGCTCGTACTGGAAAGTTCTGATCGTCCGGGTGGTCGAGTGAAGAGTGACCACATTGATGGGTTCACATTGGACCATGGTTTTCAAGTCATCAATCCCAATTATCCAGAAGTCGTCGCATCCGGTGTATTAAAAAACTGTGATTTTCATTCAATGCCGGCAGGTTTTCGAATTATTGACGGAAGTGAAAGCAGGAGATTGACACTGACAAATGCGATTTATTCTCCCGGGTCAATAACGGAAAAAATTGCGCTACTAAAATTTCTCAGCACCAGAGCGAGCAACAAGGTATCGCTAGGGACGGTATCGTCACAGTTTACTCATTTATTTGCCGAGGTTTTAGAACCATTTCTGCGGGGCGTCTTTCTGACGCAACCATCCGACGTCGCCTCTGATGTTGCTCAAAAAATATTGCGTTCGTTTATATTCGGCCGACCCGGAGTTCCAGTTGGGGGAGTAGGCGTTTTTTCGGCGCTGCTTGCAAATTCGATTGAGGATATTCGCTACAACTGCGTTGTCCAAGAAGTGAGTTCCAACTCAGTGAAAACAGATGCCGAAACTCTGCATGCTGACTTCGTTATTGTCGCCACCGATCCAACAACAGCACATCAGTTGATTAGTGGACGTTCTGTGCCAGAAGTTCTTCCATCGGCTACGTGGTACCACACATGCGCTCTCACTCCGTCGGACTCTGATTTATTAGCGGCACAAAAGAGTGGGTTTGTTGTGAATTCTCTTGTGCTCTCTCGACTAGCCCCTTCATATGCACCTTCTGGGGCAACTCTTGTTGCCTCAACAACAATACTGCCAACATCAGAAAGTGATGTTCGTCGTGAGCTTTCCCGAATATGGAATACACCTACTCATGATTGGGAGTTACTTGCAAAATATGAAATCAAGCAGTCCCTTCCTTTTCATAGAGTCGGGAAGCCCATTTATTCTCAGCAACACATTGAAGGTGGACTTTATTTAGCCGGTGACCATTGCACTTATCCTTCGCAACAAGGTGCAATGGAGTCTGGGCGCATTGCTGCGCAGGAAATTATTCGACGAGCTCTGCCAACGCGCTAATAACGTGCGGGTAATCAAAGTGAAAGCCATCGTCAGTTAATGCTTGAGGAATTACTCGTTTTGATCCAAGTATCTCCGTTGAGAATCCAGCGAGAGCCAATTTAAGAGCAAACCCAGGCACCGGTAAAAGTGCGGGACGATGCAAAGCCCGTGCAAGAGCGGAAGTAAATTCCTGATTTGTTACTGGATTGGGAGAGGTCAGATTTACTGGCCCCTCAATTTTTGATTCCAACAAATGAGCGATTGCGCGAATGTGATCATGCAACGTAATCCAAGACCACCATTGGCGTCCTGATCCTAGTTTTCCGCCGATACCAAACTTAAATAGTGGAAGCATTCTGCCAAGGGCGCCACCGGTTGGATCTAGAACCAGCCCAGTACGAATCTTTACAGTTCTAACCCCAGTCGCTAGATCAGCGGCGCCTTCCCATTCGCGGCAAACTGCGGAAAGGAAATCATCACCCGAACGATCAGTTTCGGTGACGGCGCGATTTCCGGTTTCACCGTAGAAACCGATCGCACTTGCAGAAATAAAAGTTTGTGGTTTTACCTGGGCAACTGCGTTAGATATCGCCGTTGTTCCAAGAAGTCTTGAATTCAATATTTCTCCGCGATATTTAGAAGTCCAGCGGTGATCACCAACGCCTGCGCCTGCCAAATGAATGACGGCGTTGACTCCTTCAAGGGAGGCTAGATCGACGATTCCAGAATTTGGATCCCAGGAGATCTCATCGGGTGCCGAAGATTTTCTACGTACCAAACGTTGAACTGTGTGACCTTCACTTTTTAGGTGCCCAACAAGTGCGCTACCAATCAAGCCAGAGGCGCCTGTAATTGCAATTCTCTGCGGAGGCAACATTAGTTAGAGCCCTAAATCAGATTCGAACTGTCCTGCCTCTAAACGATCTTTCAATGTGACGAGGAATCGAGCTGCATCGGCGCCATCAACGATTCGGTGATCGTAAGACAAGGCTAAATAGACCATTGAACGGATTGCAATTGTCTCGCCGCCGTCTTCAGCTTTCACGACTATTGGGCGCTTTACGACGGCGCCGAGGCCAAGGATTGCAACCTGTGGTTGATTGATGATTGGAGTATCAAAAAGTGCGCCACGACTACCAGTGTTTGTGATCGTAAATGTTCCACCGCTGAGTTCATCGGGAGAAATTTTATTTGTACGAGTGCGTTCTGCAACATCAGCAATACGACGCGCAATGCCACCCATATTCAGGTCCCCGGCATCGCGAATAACCGGAACAAGTAGGCCCTTCTCAGTATCAACGGCGATGGCAAGATGTTCAGCCCCGTGATAGGTAATTTGATCTCCGTCAACAGATGAATTTAGAACTGGGTGTTGTTTAAGAGCTTCGCATACTGCAACCGAGAAGAATGGGAGGAATGAGAGTTTGACTCCTTCGCGTTCTTCAAAAGATACCTTCGACTTGTCACGCAAACGAGCGATGCGAGTGACATCTACTTCTACAACTGTTGTGAGTTGGGCACTTACGTGAAGAGAATCAAGCATGCGTTCAGCGATAACTTTTCTCAAGCGCGACATTTGTACCGTTGTACCTCGAAGCGGAGAAACTGCTACTGGCGCTGGCTTGCTTGCAGAGGCTGGCGTTCCTGAAGAAGAGGATGATGATGATCCGGCAGGGGTTGTTGCTACGGGGCGAACAGCTGCAGCAAGAATATCTTCCTTACGAATACGTCCACCGACGCCGGTACCTTGAACGCGAGAAAGGTCGACGCCATTCTCGGATGCAAGTTTGCGAACAATGGGTGTCACGTAAGCATCGGAAACTTGTGTTGCAGGAGCAGCAACGGGAGCAGGAGCAGCAGCAACTGGAGCAGGAGCGGCAACAGGAGCCGGCGCAGCAGGAGCAGCAGCAACTGGAGACGGAGCAGCACCAGCGGAACCAATGAGGGCCAGACGCGCTCCAACTGGAACAGTTGAATCGACGGGTACATCAATTGCAAGAATTGTTCCGGCAGCTGGTGAAGGAATTTCAGTATCAACTTTGTCAGTTGAAACTTCAAGCAGTGGTTCATCAACTGCGATCTGATCTCCAACATTCTTTAGCCAACGTGTAACAGTGCCTTCAGTAACAGATTCACCGAGTGCGGGCATCGTTACAACTACGCCAGCAGTGTGAGTAACAGGAGTAGCAGGAGCAACAGGCGCCGCAACAACAGGAGCAGGAGCAACTGGAGCAGGAGCAACTGGAGCAGGAGCAACTGGAGCAGGAGCAACTGGAGCTGCAACAACTGCAGCTGCAGGCGCCGAGGCGCTGTCGTTAATGATTGCAAGTTCGGCCCCAACAGCAACCGTTGAATCTACGCCAACAACAATTTTCGCGATAACACCAGCAACAGGTGAAGGAATCTCAGTATCAACTTTGTCAGTTGAAACTTCTAGCAGTGGCTCATCAATTGCGACAGTGTCGCCCTCGGCCTTAAGCCAACGCGTGACTGTGCCTTCGGTGACGCTTTCACCGAGTGCTGGCATCGTTACTGAGAATGTCATTGCTTCTCCTATTTTTTTTGTTAACTAGTTCTTACGCATGTGAGTGAAGAGGTTTACCGGCTAGGGCAAGGTGAGCTTCACCCATTGCTTCTGAAAGTGTTGGGTGGGCGTGAATTAATTGGGCAACATCGGATGCTTCTGCTTCCCAGTTGAAAATAAGTTGAGCCTCGGCGAGAAGTTCGCCAACACGAGCACCCACCATGTGAATACCAAGAACTGGGCCATTTTTTTGCGCTACAAGCTTTACAGAGCCTGCAGTTTTAAGAATATTTGCCTTACCGTTTCCAGCAAGATCGTAAGTCAATTCAATAACGTCATGGCCACGCTCTTTTGCAACAGCTGTAGTCAAACCGACAGATGCCACTTCAGGTTCGGAATACGTAACGCGCGGAACGCCATCATAATTAATTGGGCGAGGATTGAGGCCACCAATTTCTTCGGCGACCAAAATACCTTCAGCAAAACCAACGTGTGCTAATTGCAGAGTTGGAATAATGTCTCCAACGGCGAATATTCCCGCAACATTTGTTCGGCACTTCTCATCAACAATGAGATATCCACGGTCCATAGTCAAACCTTGTTCCTGATAACCAATGTTGTCTGTCACTGGTCCTCGTCCGACCGCTACGAGAAGAACATCAGCAGTGAATTGTGATCCATTTTCAAGAGTGACCGTAACACCGCTCTCGCTGACGGAAGCCGATTGGAATCGAGTTCCAACTTCAAATTTAATTCCCCGCTTGCGAAAAGCTCGCTCTAGCTGCTTGCTTGAAGATTCATCTTCCAGTGCTACTAATCGGGGAAGGCCTTCAATGATTGTCACATCAGAACCGAATGACTTCCATACCGAAGCAAATTCGCATCCGATTACTCCGCCACCAAGAACAATTACTGAGGCTGGAACGTAATCCATCGTCATTGCCTGGTCGCTCGTAATTATGCGTCGGCCATCAATTTCAAGTCCTGGGAAAGTGCGTGGGTATGAACCTGTTGCAAGAACTAGATTCTTGCCGGTGTACTGCACTCCATTTACATCAATAACATTTTTTCCAACAAGTTTGCCATGACCTTCGATGTAAGTGATATTGCGCGACTTAACAAGTCCTTGGAGCCCTTTATGTAATTTTGAGATTACACCGTCCTTGTATGAATTAACTGCGTTCATGTCGATGCCATTGAGTTGTGCATTGACTCCGAACTCAGATGCATGACGTGTGTTATCTGCAATTTCACCTGCGTGAAGGAGAGCTTTTGTTGGAATGCAACCGCGGTGTAGGCATGTTCCGCCAAGCTTGTCTTGTTCGATGAGAGCAACCGTTAAACCTAATTGCGAGGCACGTAGTGCACACGCGTATCCGCCCGAACCGCCCCCAAGAATCAATACATCAAACTGCGTCACTCGCTCACCCTTCAATCTGGTCGTCTTCTGATTACGGTCTCCATTTACGGCTACCGAACAGCCCTAATCCTGCCACGAGTTGCGCCTAGCGTTACCCCAGAATTCGGCCACGAGAGTGTGGGAACAGTTACAAGCAGGCTTGGGAGCTGGGTGGATTAATAAGACTCTAGAAGGGCAAGAATCGTGCGTAGAGCGACTCCTGTGCCCCCTACCGAGGTATATCCATGGGCGGCTCGTTCGTTGAACGCGGGGGAGGCAATGTCTAGATGCAGCCAAGGCGTAGTTGGTTCGACGAACTCTCTGAGGAAAAGTCCTGCTACTAACATTCCGCCTTGTCGATCTCCGATGTTTGCTAGATCGGCAACAGGAGAATCAATTGAGGCGCGCAGCTCTTCAGGTAGAGGCATTGGCCAGAAAAGTTCGCCACTCACTTCAGACGCTTTAATAAATTTTTGCGAGAGCTCATCGTTATTTGTCATGACAGCACTGGTGCGAGTTCCAAGTGCAATACCTTGCGCGCCCGTTAAAGTTGCAACGTCAATGAGGGCATCAAGTCCGCCAGCTTTATTTCCAACTTCCTGCGCTTTGACAAGGGCATCTGCCATAACGAGTCTTCCTTCTGCGTCGGGATTAAGAACCTCAACAGTCTTTCCACCATAAATCGTGATGACATCGCTAGGTCGTTGTGCTGTGTCACTGGGCATATTTTCAGCAAGCGCGGCCCATCCATCAATTGCAACTGGAAGTTTAAGTTCGGCTGCTGCAAGAATTGTTGCGACGATTGCAGCTGCGCCGGCCATATCGCATTTCATCGCTTCCATACCGGCTGCTGGTTTGAGAGCAAGACCGCCGCTATCAAAAGTAATTCCTTTTCCGACTAAAGCAATACGTGCCTTAGGTTTTCCAGTTGCTGGCGTATAGGAAATATGCAGGAGGCGAGGAGGATTCGCTGATCCTTGTCCTACTCCGCTTATCCCGCCAAAACCTTTACTCTTGAGAACTGCTTCAGAATAGATTTCACTTTTAAGTTTGAGCGAAGTTGCAAGTTTTTTCATTGAATCGGCAAAAGATGCCGGAGTCAGATGGCTGGGTGGAGTGTTAACCAAATTTCGAACTAGGTGCGTATATGTCGCGATGATCTCAGCTCGCTTAAGAGCCGCTTTCCCTTCAGCAGTTCCTCCAATTTTGGAGAGGATTACAGCTGATGCGAGAGGCGCTTTTTGTTCAGCTTTGGTACTTCCGCGAAAATCAGTGAAGTTATAGGCCCCCAGGGTTACACCTTCTGCGATTGCAGCAAACTGCGCAGAGTTCTTATGGGGCAGTGAGAAGTCTGCAGCTTTATGCCCAGCGATTGCTCGAGTGGCGGCGCCAGAAGCTCTACGCAAAGTTTCAGCTGAAAATTGCGGTGCACTTTCACCTAGGCCGGTCGTGACAATCATCCTCGGAGAGGTGAATGGAATTTTGAGTACTTCATCAGTTTTGCCTGTAGCGCCTAAATCTTCCAAGGATGCTAAGAGCGACTTTGCATTCAATGAAGTGGGTCCAGACTCAATCGAGAGTTTTCCATCTTTACTGGAGAGACCGATGACGAGAATTTCAGAACTTTGCTTTTCAGAGGATTTAAGGGTTGCCATGACCGCATCCTCTCATTCATTTGATAAGTTTCAAGTATGGAAAACACCTCACCTCTCTATCAATGGCACGTTGACGCTGGCGCAAAGATGGCTGACTTTGGGGGATGGGATATGCCGATTGAATACCCAAAGGTTATGGTGGGAGAGCAAGCCGGTGGAGTGCTAGCCGAGCATGCGGCTGTACGTGAGCGAGTTGGTCTCTTCGATGTTTCGCACTTAGGCAAAATAAGCATTAAAGGTGAAGGCGCCATTGATTTTCTTAACAGCATAGTCGCAAATGACCTTACAAAAATTTCTAATGGAGGATCGCAATACAACCTGCTTTGTGATGAAAAAGGAGGGGTGATTGATGACCTTATTGTTTATCGAAAAGCTGACAATGATCTCTTCTTGATTCCAAATGCAGCAAACTGCGCGGCGGTTTTTGAAGTGATTGGAAGAGCGGCACCGGCGGGCATTGAGGTAAAAAATATTCACAAGAGTTTTGGAGTGTTGGCTGTTCAAGGTCCTAAGGCCGAGCAGTTAATGAAAAATATCGGCGTCAAACTAAACCTTGATTACACAGAATTTACAGAACTGGTTATTCCGGGCCACGAAAACCTTGGTCATATTATTTTCTGCAGAACTGGATACACCGGGGAATTTGGTTACGAGGTAGTGCCCCTTTGGGAATCCACTCGAGCTGTGTGGGAAATCCTTGTTAACGCGGCAACAGCATTGGAGGGACGGGTATGCGGTCTTGGCTCACGCGATACTTTGCGTACCGAAATGGCTTATCCACTTCATGGACATGAACTTTCTCTTGAAATAACTCCTCTGGAAGCAAGTGCCAATTGGGCAATTGCACTGGACAAGGAAACTTTCCATGGTCAATCTGCACTTAAAGCACAGAAAGCTGCAGGATTAAAACGTCGTTTGCGAGGCCTAAAATCTCTTGATCGAGGAATTCCGCGAGCTGGCATGACCGTGATGGACGCACAAGGCAATCCGGTTGGTGAAGTAACAAGTGGAACATTCTCACCAACGCTGAAGAATGGAATTGCTCTGGCTCTCGTTTCAACCACAGTTGCTATTGGCGATCAGCTTGCAATTGATGTGAGGGGACGTTCCAGCTTGGTTGAAGTTGTTAAGACTCCGTTTGTCGAGTCACACGTACGCTAGAAATTAATTTTCTTCTTTTGATGCAACAATAACTGGGCGTCCACTATCAAGTGTGAAAACGTTGATTCGATTATCGTAGGCAGTTCGTAATTCTGCCGAATGAATAACATCGGATGCTTTACCGCCAAGTAATACTTTGCCCTCGTGCATTACAACGATGCGCTCGGCATACATTGCAGCAAGTGTGATGTCGTGCATTGTTGAAATGACTGTAACGCCTTGCGTCTTGAGTAGTTCAATATTGTTGAGAACTGATATTTGATGATGAAGGTCCAGCGCCGATGTAGGTTCATCTAAAAGTATAAGTTCAGGTTCCTGGGCTAGAGCTCGAGCAATCAGAGCCCTTTGCATCTCCCCGCCCGACAATTGTGCGACATGACGTTCATGCATTCCATAAAGTTGGGTTTGGATAAGTACTTCTTCGATAAAGGAGCGACTTCGACTTGATTCAACTCCCCAACCTTCAACTTTGGAACGACCGAGAGAGACATATTCAGCCACGCTCATTCCTGTAGGAATTTCTGGCTGTTGCGGAACAAATGCAACGTTTCGCTTGTGGTTGCGATAAACCTCGACTCCATCGTCTTGAATTGAACCGGAGTATTCCCGAACGCCAAGCAAAACTTTTAAGAACGTTGTTTTTCCCGCGCCGTTTGGACCCACCAAGCAGGTCCAGTGACCGTGGGGAATATCGAGTGTGATGTCATTCAAAATTGTACGTCCACCAATTTTTACTGTTAAGTCATTTACTTTAATCATGAATGTGAAACCCTTCGGGTGCGAAGCACGAATAGGAAGAAAGGAGCGCCGACAAAAGCAGTAATAACACCGATAGGAAGTTCGGCAGGGGAGAGAATGCTTCGGGCACCCAGATCAGCAAGAACGAGGAAGGCCGCGCCAGCAAGTGCAATTGTTGCCAAGGAACGGTTTGTTACACGATGGGTGAGACCCCGAACTAAATGCGGAACAACAATTCCCACAAAACCTATTAGTCCAGAGGCTGATACAGCAGTAGCCGTCGCTAATGTGGCTGCGGCAACGGCAATCATGCGCAATTTGTTGGGGTTAATTCCAAGTGAAAACGATTCCTCATCGCTGAGCAAGAGCCCATCGAGCTTCTTAGAAATCGAAATCAGAACGGCAAGAGATGCAAATATGTAGAAGGATGACCAACTCACAATGCTCCAATTGGCAACTGTAAGCTCGCCCAAAATCCAGTTGTAAACAGGGCGCAAAGCATTGCTGTGGCGTTGTTGAAGGTAGGTTTGTACTGCAGTTGCAAAAGACCCGACAGCTATTCCCGAGAGAAGCAGGGTGTTTGGTTCAGCAAAAAATCTTCCGGAAATAAAGAATGATGTAAGAACAGCGAGGGTTGCTCCCAGAAATGAAAAAATCGGGAGCCATCCATATATGTTCCCACCAGTATTTGTGATTGCAATTGTCGCACCCAGACCAGCTCCACTCGCCGCACCGAGCAAATATGGATCGGCTAATGGATTGCGAAAGACAGTCTGATACACAGCGCCACTTGTCGCTAGCGCCGCACCTACGAGCGCTGCCAAAATCATTCGAGGAAGTCGCAAATCAAGGAGCACGGTTCGTTCTTGCCCGTGCAGTCCATCCATACCAAGCAAAGTTTTAGTTATTTCTAGGAATCCCAAATGTATGGGTCCAAAACTAATCGCGAGTACACCGACAAGAACAAGAATGAAAGCGCAGGCAGCAGTAATTTTCCAATTCCAAATCTGCCCAATCCCCACGCTTTCATTCTTAAGTTTCTTGTTGATGTTTGTCATGGACTAGTTCACTCCTGCAATTGAGGTAGAAATGAAATTGTAAAAATCAACTAAACGTGGCCCCCAACGAGAAGGGATATCTTCAGGCAAAGCTATGACACGTCCATTTGTGATGGCCTTGATAGACGCCCATCCTGGCCGTGAAGCAACGCTTGTCGCAGTTGCTCCATATTGGGCATCGGAAAGAAAGATAAGTGCTGGATTGGCTTGCACTATGTACTCGGGAGTTAGTTGGGGATAACCATATGAATCTGCCGAAGCTGCAGCGTCAGCGATATTTGTGAGATTAAAATCCTTGTAAACCTTTCCGATAAAAGTTTCGGAAGTAACTGAATAAAGCGTGTCATCAAGTTCATGATAAATCGCGATAGCAGATTTCTTTTTCGAATTAGCAATAGCTTTCTTGATAGCTGCCTGCATTGTGCGCACTAAGGATTGTGCTTGAGTACCGCGTCCGGTAAGAGATCCAAGATCGGATATTTCCTTGTACGCGCCTGCCATGTCATTGGGGGCGGATTCGAAATAGACCTTGATCTTCAGTTTTTGAAGTGCACTCTTGATGGAAGTTGCTTTTGTTGCACCCGAATTCAAAATAACAAGATCCGGTTTGTAGGCCGCGATTGCTTCAACATTTGGGTTGAATGCATCGAGTTTAGAAACTGGGGCTTTTGCAGGAAAGTTAGAGAGTTGATCAACGGCTATAACTTGAGGTCCGGCTCCGATTGCAAATAGATCTTCTGTTGCCGATGGCGAGAGCGAGATAATTTTGTGTAGGGGTGTGGCGGAATAGGCGGGGGATAAATTGATCCCAGTTAATGCAATTAAAGAAATTGACGGCAGGACATACAGATACTTCTTGAACATAAAAAACTCCCTCAAACTTTGAGGGAGAAAGGTGTGGGCTTTGAAAGATCAAGATATTTCTGACCTTTTGTGGCCCGACCTTCCTCCGAGGCCGGATACAGCGAAATGAGGAGAGGCGACCTGGCTCAGCCTTACGTTCTACGAACGTTCGTCTTTACAGTTGCGGGACAGCGCCGGAATCACACCGGACTTCGCTCTGACTCACTTCACCCTTGCGGGCAGAGGAAAGTTAGCAGAAAGAGTTAGGCCTTTACAGGGATTTGCAGGGCTTAGAGGAAATTATTTATCGCGGCGCCGACGGCCAGCGCGATAGGCCAAACCGAGGGCAATCACAATTGCGGCGCCGACGAAAACTAACTGGATGGATTCAATTCCACCTTCGTGATTTTCATCCACATGGTGGATGGGCTCGCTCTGCTCTTCGGTTGAAGCTTCAGGGCTTGAGGCAGAGGGGCTTGAGGCTTCAGGGCTTGAGGCAGAGGCGCTGGCATTCGTTGAAGAGTCGGCATGAGCTTGCTGGAGAGCTAAGGGAAATGAGACTGGCGCAAAAGTGGCTAGGGCAAAAACACTACCCATACAACATCTAGCCAGAAGTGATGAAACTTTCTTAGACACCGATTAACGCTACCTTTCCTTAACTCCTTAAGAATCCTTAAATCCTCAAATCTTCCAATTTTCCTACGACGACCTGACTCAATGTGCTCCTCTCATAGTAGTCTCATTGCCATGGAATATCGTCGCCTTGGAAGTTCTGGAATGTATGTCTCTGAAATCGCTTACGGAAATTGGATAACCCACGGTTCCCAAGTTGAGGAAACAGCCGCCATTAAGTGTGTTCGTACTGCTCTTGATGTAGGAATCACCACGCTCGATACAGCTGACGTATACGCAGGTACACGTGCTGAGAAGGTGCTGGGGAAAGCACTCAAAGGCGTACGCCGCGAATCGTATGAACTCTTCACCAAGGTCTATTGGCCAACCGGCACCGGTAAAAATGATCGTGGGCTTTCACGCAAACACATTATGGAATCTGTTCATGCATCCCTTAAGCGACTTAACACCGATCACATCGATCTTTACCAAGCCCATCGCTTCGACGTAGAGACTCCTATCGAGGAGACTCTGCGCGCCTTCGAGGATCTCATTCGACAAGGCAAGGTGCATTACATCGGATTCTCAGAGTGGAACGCCGAACAAATTTCGCAAGCGCTTCGGTTTCAAAAAGAGAATAATTTCAACCGATTTGTTTCAAGTCAGCCCCAATATTCAATGCTGTGGCGAGTCATAGATTCCAAAGTAGTCCCACTGTGTGAAAAAGAGGGAATAGGTCAGATTGTTTGGTCTCCCATCGCTCAAGGAGTGTTGACTGGCAAGTACTTGCCAGGGAAAAAAGCACCAGTAGGGTCTCGTGCCGGTGATAAAAAAGGCGGCGCGAACATGATTTCGCGTTGGATGCGCGAAGAGGTGTTGACTGCGGTTCAGAATTTGAAACCAATCGCTGATTCACTAGACCTGACGATGTCGCAGCTCGCACTTGCGTGGGCACTTGCGAACACGAATGTTTCTGCGGTGATTATGGGTGCGACAAAGCCTGCACAGGTGAAGGAAAATGTAAAAGCATCAGGCGTGAAATTATCTAAAGAGGTCATGACCCAGATTGATCGTGTTCTTGGTTCACTTCCAGAGACTGATCCGGCTAAGAATGAAAGTCCGAATCCTCGGGCTTAAATTACTTACTTTAGAAAGAATCTCCGCGTTTTACCTGAGGAGTTGGTGCACGCATCCGACGCATCTGAGTAGAGCGAAGGAAGCCGTACAGTCCAATGCCTTTTGTAGGCTCATTTGGAAATCTAGTTTGTACTTCTTTGCGGATTTTGCGGGTCATAAAAAATCCTGATACAAAAGTATAAAGCATGACGAAATACATTAAGAAGATTGCGGCAAGCTGTATATATTTATTTGGAATAACAGTGAGAATAAGTACTGCGAAGATGAGTGGCATGAAGTATTCGCCAATTGTCCGTTTGGAATCGATGTAGTTACGGACCCAACGCTTTGCAACGCCACGATCGCGCGCCGGAAGTGCATTTTCATCCCCACGCATGTAGGCAATTTTCGCTTCAGCGCGGTTTTGACGGGTAATTTCCTTTTGGCGTGCACGACCTTCTTTTGTCGTAGCAGGAGCCAGAGCATTTACCTTGCGAGCAGCTTCAGCTTCTTTGCGCTTGGGTGTTGGACGGTTCTTTTTATCTGGATTATTCGAAGCAGTCTCTTCAGTCATGTGGTTACGGTAGAGCCAGCATTCGCTCTAGCGCAACTCTGGCATGCTTTGCCACAGTCGAATCAACAATTATTTGATTCACTACTCGACCTGCGAGCGCAGATTCCATCGCCCAGACCAGGTGAGGCAAATCGATTCGGTTCATGGTGGAGCAATAGCAGACTGTTTTATCTAGAAAGTAAATCTCCTTATCAGGCTGGGTGCGGGCTAATCTTTGAACCAAATTTAGTTCGGTTCCAATCGCCCATTTAGATCCAGCAGGTGAGTTCTCCACTGTCTTAATAATGAATTCAGTACTTCCAACGACATCGGCGCCGGCTACGACCGGATGCTGGCATTCTGGGTGAACTAGTACTTGGACCCCCGGAACACGATTGCGGATTTCTGAAATATTATCGACGGTAAAACGGCCATGGACTGAACAATGTCCGCGCCACAGTAAAACTTTTGCCGAGTGAATCTGCGCATCTGTTAATCCGCCATTGGGTTTCCATGGATTCCAGACTTGGCACTCGTCGAGTGAAATACCTAGTTTCAGTACGGCTGTATTTCGTCCAAGGTGTTGATCAGGCAGGAAGAGAACTTTATCGGCTCGATCAAATGCCCACGTAAGAGCTCGCTCGGCGTTGGATGATGTACACACTGCCCCGCCATGTTCGCCGGTAAATGACTTAATGGATGCACTTGAATTCATATAGGTAATCGGAATGGTGCGGGATGCGACGCCCAACTTTTCCAAAACTTTCCAACAGTCACTTACTGCGGTAATCGTTGCCATGTCTGCCATAGAACAACCTGCTGCAAGATCAGGCAGGATAACTTTCTGGGACGATGTCGTAAGAATGTCCGCGGACTCTGCCATGAAATGGACTCCACAGAAAAAGATGAGTTCTGCTGAAGGGTTGGAAGCTGCAGTTTGCGCCAACTTAAAAGAGTCTCCCGTAATATCGGCGAATTCAATTACTTCATCTCGTTGGTAATGGTGGCCCAAAATCATGGCCCTAGAACCAAGGGAATTCTTTGCCGCAATCGCACGTTCCACTAGGGCAGGGTCACTTTGTGCGGGGAGTTCTCCGTCACATGAAACTCCGCGCTCGCTGGCAAGGTCTATTCCTTTACCAAGAAGGAGGAGATCAGTCAGCGCCATGTCGTGATTGTATAGGGGCGAGGGTTGGGTTTTTGCAGTAACCTTCAACCTATAAGTACAGCTGTAGAAAAGTCGGTTTCCACCAGAACCAGATATCGGAGAGATAGATGAGTACAACAGAAGTGAATATCACAAGCACCGCTTCAGGAATTCTCCTTACAGAGACTGCTGCCGTGAAAGTTGCTGCCTTGCTTACCCAAGAGGGTCGCGATGACCTAAGCCTTCGTGTAGCTGTTCAACCTGGTGGTTGCTCTGGACTTCGTTACCAGCTCTATTTTGATGACCGCGCCCTTGATGGTGACACAATCACGCAGTTTGGTACTGTGAAAGTTGTTACTGACAAGATGAGTACCCCGTATTTGATGGGTGCTTCAATTGATTTCGTTGACACAATCGAAAAGCAAGGTTTTTCAATTGATAATCCAAATGCGCAAGGTTCTTGTGCATGTGGCGATTCTTTCAACTAATCAGACCTTTTCACTCTCTTTTAAGTAGCCTGCTGCCATGAAGATTGGTGTTGCCGGATCTGTTGGAAAAGATCACCTCATGACTTTCGAGGGTAAATTTAAAGATTCGATAGTCGACGGCGCACTCACTTCAGTCTCACTTTCCTTCCTCGTTGACTCACTTGAAATTCGCCGCGGAGGATGTGCGGCAAATATTTCCTTTGGGATGGGCGCACTTGGACTAACTCCAATTCTGATTGCTGCAGTTGGAAAAGACTGGCCCGATTACGATACTTGGCTCAAAAGTCATGGAGTTGATACATCTCATGTGAAGATCTCTAAAGATCTATACACGGCAACATTTATGGTCACAACGGATTTAGAACATAACCAAATCGCCTCCTTCTTTCCAGGAGCAATGAGTGAAGCCCGGGAAATTGAACTCCTTCCCATCGTTAAAAAAATCGGTTCACTAGATCTGCTCATTATTTCTCCCGATGATCCAGAAGCGATGGTGCAATATTCACAAATTGCCCGAGAATCCAATATTCCATTTGCCGCCGACCCATCACAGCAATTGGCGCGCATGAATGGCCCAGAGATCAAGCAGTTGATTCGCGGGGCAAAGTATCTATTTTTAAATGAATATGAGCTGGCGCTTACTTTGCAAAAAACTGGATGGACTGATGAAGAACTTTTCAACGAAGTACAAGTGCGCGTTACAACCTTGGGTGCAAAGGGAGCTCGCATAGAAGAGCATGACGTAGAGACCGTACATGTAGGTGTTCCAATGGAACGTGCAAAAATTGATCCAACCGGTGTGGGCGATAACTTCCGTTCGGGATTCTTGGCAGGACTTTCATGGGGCCGCAGCCATGAGCGATGTGCGCAGATAGGCTCCTTGCTAGCAACCTACTGTCTAGAAAACAAAGGCACTCAAGAATATAGATTTGATAAGGAAGAATTCATGTCTCGATTTTCACAGGCTTACGGCGATGCTGCTAGCGCCGATATTGAGCCGTATATGGTTTCTCGAGTTGGAAATTAATAAATAATTTTAGGAACGTTGGCGAATAACGAGTTCCTTGAGATTGTTAAGTAAATAATCGATTTCATCTTCCATTATTTGCGGGTGCAAAGTCAGCCTGATGTTTCCAGTAGTAGGCAGACCCATGGCCGCAAGAACGTGGCTTGGAGCCATATTTGCGCTCATACATGCTGAACCTGAATCAACTGCAACTCCGCGTTCACTGAGTTCATTAACCAAACGCTCTGAATCCACGCCAGCAAGTGACGCTGATAGCAGATAAGCAATATTGTTTCCTTCATCCTGGGCGATAGTTACATTACCAATTTCGTGCAAAAGGAAATCAATCACCATCTTCCTAAAATGAACTACTTGCGCACTCACTTCTGCAGAGTCTTTGGAGAAATTTTCAAGCGCTACGGCGCTGGCCAAGGCGAGCGGGATGGAGAACGCCTGGGGAACTTTCTTAGAATCATTATGCGGCAGCGGATTACGCCATTCGGTCTGAGAACGGACTGCAAAAACGCCAAGCCCTGATGGCCCGTGCCATGATCGTGATTGCCAGATGGCTGTGGCCCAATTTGTGGGGAGATGAGAATGGACGCCGAAAGCTGTGTTATCAACAAAAACTTTTCCACCAAAATCATTTGGTATCACCTTCACGATTCCAGTTTCTGGATTCACGGATTGGTGCACCAGTACATCAGCGGATTGGGATGATTCCGCAGAATCCTGCAAAACTCCAAGGTTCATATTTTTTCGGTGATCAACAATGGCATGGACGGGAGCTCGGTCTGTTGCCGAATAGAAAAGTCGTGATTGCGGAGTGAGCAGACCGTTAATGCCGAGGTGAAAACCGAGGGAAGGTTCACCTAGAAAATAGATCTCATCGGTTCGAACCCCAAATGCACCAGCAAAGGTTTCTTTTGCTTCTTGAAGAAGGCGTCCAGCTTCCCTGGATGGCTCATGAATCTTGGAGGGATCAGCCCATCCGCGTTCAAAGACAGTAGCCAGCAACTCCGATGCCTTCGGGTGAAGAGGGGCTTCTGAGGTGAACCTAGTTGTGATGGGAACCACGCTCGGTACGGTACCGCTCTCCGTGGTTGTATGCGAATACTGGGTTGCGTGGCAAGTATCCTTGGCTAATGCGCGTGAAGAAATTAGCCCTCAAAACCTTGCTCGTCATCGGTATATCTGCCCTGGCAACAGCAGCATCACAGAGTGCTTCTTTCGCATCAGGTGGATTTTCACCAGATGTATCTTCGGTCAATCAAAATACCCACGCACTGTGGATCTGGGCTTGGATAGCGGCAGGCGTTGTCGGTGTGTTCACGTTGGTACTCATCATGTGGCCGGTCTTCTTCCATCGCAAAAAGAATGAAGAATTCCCACGCCAAACCCAGTACAACGTTCCAGTCGAAATTTTATACACAGTCATTCCATTCATCATTGTTGCAGTTCTCTTTGTTTACACTGCGAAGGCAGAAACAAAAATTACCCATATCGACAAGACCCCTGCGGCTCACAACATTCATGTGAATGCAATTCAATGGTCTTGGCAGTTCACTTACAACGACGCGCAATCAAAGCCAACTGTCACTGGAACTCCGGATCAGCCACCACTTTTGGTGATGCCATTGGGGGAGAAGGTTCGCTTCACTCTTGACTCCAATGACGTGGTTCACGGATTCTGGATTCCTGAATTTATGATTCAAATGCAGACTCTTCCAGGTGTAACTAACTATCTAGAATTTACTGCAAACAAAATTGGTGAGTTCCCAGGGCGTTGCAACATTCTTTGCGGGCGTGCGCACTCACAGATGCTATTTAAAGTGAAAGTAGTTTCACCGGCTGATTACACGGCTTACATCAATTCAGTGAAGGCGGCATAAAGATGACAACATTCGCAGAGCCAACTCTTGCACCCAGTTCTTCTTATGGAGCTGGTGGCACTCGCAAGGAGAGCAAAGGGCGTTTGTTCGTAAAGTGGGTTACATCTACCGACCATAAAACAATCGGCTACATGTATCTCATCACTTCATTTTCATGGTTTCTCATTGGTGGAATTCTTGCGTTAATGCTTCGAGCAGAATTAACAGCTCCTGGCCTTCAGTTCTTCAGCATGGAGCAGTACAACCAGATATTTACAATGCACGGAACAATCATGCTTCTGATGTTTGCTACGCCTCTGTTTGTTGGCTTCGCTAACGTGATCATGCCGTTGCAGATTGGAGCAGCTGACGTTGCTTTCCCTCGTCTAAATATGTTTTCTTATTGGATGTATCTCTTCGGTGGAATCATGGCCTTTGCTGGTTTCTTAAGCCCAGGCGGAGCGGCATCATTTGGATGGACTGCCTACGCTCCACTCTCAAGTTCACAATATTCACCAGGAGTTGGTGCAGATCTCTGGATAATTGGTCTTGCACTCAGCGGTATCGGAACAATTCTCTCTGGCGTCAATTTCATCACCACTATTTTTACAATGCGCGCCCCTGGAATGACGATGTTTCGTATGTCGATCTTCAGCTGGAACGTATTGCTTACATCGATTTTGGTATTGCTTGCTTTCCCACCGCTGGCTGCAGCTTTCTTAGGCCTGGAATGCGACCGGCTATTTGGGTCTCATCTTTTTGATCCCGCAAATGGGGGAGCGATGCTGTGGCAGCATCTTTTCTGGTTCTTCGGGCACCCCGAGGTTTACATCTTGGCGCTTCCTTTCTTTGGAATAGCAACAGAAATTCTTCCGGTCTTCTCGCGCAAGCCGGTCTTTGGTTACAAAGGTTTGATTGCCGCGACAATCGCTATCTCGGCTCTTTCTGTTTCGGTTTGGGCCCACCACATGTTTGCAAGTGGCCAAGTATTACTACCGTTCTTCTCCTTCATGACATTCCTCATTGGAGTTCCAACCGGCGTTAAATTCTTTAATTGGATTGGAACGATGTGGCGAGGTGCCCTTACCTTTGAGACACCGATGCTCTTCATTATCGGTTTTCTCATCACATTCCTCTTTGGCGGTTTAACGGGAATCATTTTGGCTTCACCGCCGATGGATTTCGCAGTTTCAGCTTCTTACTTTGTAGTGGCTCACTTCCATTATGTTTTATTTGGAACAGTGGTCTTTGCAATGTTCGGAGGCTTCTATTTCTGGTGGCCTAAGTTCACCGGACACATGTTGAATGATCGCCTCGGCAAGATCCACTTCTGGACGCTTTTTGTAGGCTTCCATACGACCTTTTTGATTCAACACTGGCTCGGTATTAAGGGATTCCCTCGCCGATATGCCGATTATTTACCAACCGATGGCTTTACGTGGATGAACGAAGTTTCAACTATTGGATCGGTTTTGTTGGGTCTTTCGATGCTTCCATTCTTTATAAACGTATGGATTTCCCGTAAGTCTCCAAAAGTAACTGTCGATGATCCTTGGGGATATGGCGCATCGTTGGAGTGGGCAACTTCCTGTCCACCACCGCGTCACAATTTCTTATCGATGCCTCGTATTCGCTCAGAGCGTCCTGCATTCGACCTACATCATCCCGATGTCCACACTGAGAAACTTCACTAACGGTTAGGAATAGGTAAACGATATGAAAGCTGGTTGGCGCCTCTTTGTAGGCCTCGCTGCGTTCTATTTCCTGATGACAGTGATTTATTGGCAGGTGGGTGGGGAGGCTCTAGGTATCACCGCAATCATGTTGAGCGGCGGCCTTGCTGGATTGATTGGTTTCTATTTGTGGTTTATTTCTAAAAGAACAAATGGTGTACTTCCTGAAGATAATGATGACGGAGAGATCTCTGATTCAGCTGGAGAGATGGGTTTCTTTTCACCTCATTCTTGGTGGCCACTTCCGTTGGCACTATCGGCGTGCGCTGCTGGCATGGGTCTTCTCATTGGTTGGTGGCTCACACTCATCGCTCTAGGCGGATTAATAATTAGTATTTTCGGTTTTGTCCTTGAGTACGAAAAGCCGCTTCCTGCCGACTCCCATCATTAATAACCGATAAGCATGGCTGACTTCAAAGTCCTCAACTCTTCTACCGAAGATCTTGAGGACTTTTCTTTGCCACTTGCAGATCTCCTCATGGGCGCAGTTCAAGATGGTGCCTCGATGGGCTATCTACTAAACGATTCACTGACTCTCATGGAGAACTTCTGGTCGGGAATTCTTGCGAATGTGCGTAATGGCAGGGCGAAAATTATTTACGCAGAGGAGGAGCGGGCTTTAATCGGAGTAGTAGTTCTGTCCTTTGAATCCAATCCGAATGCCGCGCACAGGGCGGAGGTTCGAAAGTTAATCGTTAAGAGTGAGAAACGTGGTCAAGGGATAGCAAAAAAACTCCTCGGTTTGTTAGAGATGGAAGCGCGCATGAGCGCTAAGAGCCTGCTAGTTCTTGATACGGAGACTGATTCGGATGCGGATTATCTTTACCAAAATTTGGGTTGGACTCAAATGGGAACAATGCCTCGTCACTCAGCATCACCGAACGGTGAGCTCAAAGATACGACTTTTTACTACAAAGAACTCGATTAATTCTTTCCCAGGTCTTTGAGTTCACTGCCAGAAACGCGGTAGACC
>CAIMSI010000113.1 GCA_903844115.1 uncultured Actinomycetes bacterium | reverse complement strand
TTCTTTACACGAACGCAAACTGGCGCACTTATCTCACGCCTTAATTCAGATGTTATCGGCGCGCAACAAGCTTTCACTTCAACTTTATCGGGGCTCGTTAGCAATATCTTGAGTCTAATTCTTGTAGTTGGAGCGATGCTGACCCTATCGTGGCAAATTACAGTTGCCTCTCTCTTGATGATTCCATTCTTTATATTTCCTACCAAATGGATTGGAAAGAAATTACAAGGGCTTACTCGCGAATCTTTTAATGTGAATGCCGAGATGTCTTCCACGATGACTGAGCGATTCAACGTCTCCGGTGCGCTGCTTGTAAATATCTATGGCGACGGAATTATGGAATCAGAGAATTTTCGAGGCAAGGCCCGCCGTGTTGCAGATCTTGGAATTAAAAGCGCAGTTCTCAATCGTGCATTTTTTAGCGTACTTACAACAATTGCAGCAGTTGCAACAGCATTTGCATACGGCATAGGCGGGCATCTTGCGATTAGCAAGACGATCACAATCGGAACTCTTCTTGCAATAACTACCTTGCTAGCGCGTCTCTATGGACCGCTCACTTCCCTTTCCAATGTGCGGGTAGATGTTATGACCGCCCTTGTTTCATTCGAACGAGTATTTGAGGTTCTTGATTTGGAACCGATGGTGAAAGATCCTGAGAATCCTGTTCATTTCCCGAGCAAACAGCCTTCAATTGAATTTAAAGATGTGAAATTTTCTTACCCTCGCGCTGACGAGATTTCACTTGCTTCACTTGAAGTTGTTGCGAAGAAAGAGATTGTTGAAAGTGGAGAAGTCCTCAAAGGAATTTCATTTACTGTCGAACCTGGCACACTTACTGCTCTTGTTGGGCCATCAGGGGCTGGCAAAAGCACAATCTCTGGACTGTTGCCGCGGCTGTATGACGTGACGCAAGGTTCGATTTCTGTAAGCGGCGTAGATATCCGTAACGTCCTAGTCACTGAACTTCGCTCTACTATCGGCGTTGTTACTCAAGATTCTCATATGTTTCATGATTCCATTGAAGCAAATCTGCGATACGCCCGTAAGAACGCAACAGTCGAAGAATTGTGGGCAGCATGTGATGCGGCGCAAATTGGAGAGTTCATCCGTACCCTTCCAAATGGGTTAGACACCGTCGTCGGGGAACGTGGACATCGCCTTTCTGGCGGAGAGAAGCAGCGCTTGGCAATTGCCCGCTTACTTTTGAAAGCACCAAGAATTGTTATTCTGGACGAAGCAACTGCTCATCTTGATTCAGAAAACGAAGCCCTCGTACAAGAGGCTTTGAAGATTGCGCTAAAAGATCGCACAAGTATCGTGATTGCTCATCGCCTCTCCACGATAGTCCAGGCTGATCAAATTTTGGTTTTGGAAAACGGCTTAATAGCTGAGCGCGGCACTCACGAGCAATTGGTCGCTAAAGCGGGCCTGTACTTTGATTTATACCAGCGACAGTCTTTAACTACGGGCGCGTAACAGATAGATTTAGCGGACTATGTATATTCCAAAACCCTTTCTCGTTGAAGATTGGAAAGAGATAACATCTTTCTTTGATAGGAATCCTGCCATAAATCTTGTGACTGTGGGCAAAGACGGAACACCACTAGCAAGTTTACTTCCGGCTGTTTGGAAATCTGACCAAGTTTCTGAAGAAAATTACGGGATCCTTTACACACATATTTCAAAAGGAAACCCCCAGTGGAAAGAGATATCTAACGGGCAAATTGGTTTGGCAAT
>CAIMSI010000112.1 GCA_903844115.1 uncultured Actinomycetes bacterium | reverse complement strand
GAATGATGGTCCGGTATTCCAAGTAGATGAATAAGGGATCAAGAGTTTCTTGTACAAAAAGTCGGTAAGTCCAATAACCAGAACATTGAGAACGAAGCCCAGAATCACCTGGTCCACCGAGAATTTAATGGCAAAAGTGGCGAGGAGGAGTGAAATCAGCGCTCCAGCAAGTGGTGCAACGAGAAGTCCCCATGTTGTTTTATGGGTCAAGCTAGCAATAACGCCAGATGCAAACGCCCCAGCCAGAAGTTGACCCTCAATCGCAATGTTAATTACACCTGATCGCTCACAGAGCAACCCAGACATCGAACCAAAGATAAGTGGCACTGCAAGCATCAGACTTCCCTGGAGCAGTCCAGTCAATGGAATAAATTTTCCGTTAGCAGCCCAACATAGGAATGACATCAGAAGGGAGAACCCAGCGATAGCTGTTCCAGCTAGCGGACTCTTATTTGCCCGGACCAGAAGTACTCCAACTAACGCGGCCAAAATTCCGATACCTGAAAAAATCTTAGATCCAGTAGTCGATTGGATTACCCATTGATGAATAATTACCCATTCTTTTCCAAGTAAAAATCCAAAAGTTGTTTTGTTGCTAGAAGCTTTTGCGAATCCAAATTCATAGAGTTCGGCAACTAAAAGCAAGAGTACAACTGCAATAAGTCGAAGTTGGCGTTTTTGAGTATTAGAAAAGACCATTATCCGTTCCAACCCTTCGCTGTCATCGCGGCGTTGGTTTTCAAATTCTTAACTTTGAAGATAAAACGAACCAACGTTGGCGATGCGATAAAGAGGACAATAAGGGCCTGAATCACAAGCACGATATCAAGGGGAGTAGTTGTATTTGATTGCATCGTGCGGCCACCTGTGCGAAGTGCACCGAAAAGTAGCGCTGCTAGTACGGTGCCGAAAGGTTTAGCTCGACCTAAGAGAGCAACAGTGATTGCATCAAATCCAAATGAGCCACCAATATCTGCAGTTAAGGCATATTGGCTACCGAGGACATGCACCGCACCACCAAGGCCAGCAAGTGCACCGCATAGAGACATGGTCCAGATCGTCACCTTGCTAACAGAAATTCCCGCGGTCTTAGCAGCAGAAGCATTTGCTCCAACAGCTCTAAATTGGAATCCAACGGTAGTTCGATTAAGGACCCACCACACAAAATAGGCCGCAACAAGTGCAATCAGAATTCCTGCATGTAGTCGGAAGTTTTCTCCAGCCAAATGGGGGAGTTGGGCACTTGGGTTTACTTCAGGTGCGATTGGGTCGATTCGACGAGGTCGCAGGAAAGCAGTTGTTTTAAGTATCCAGAGAATAAAGAACCCTGCAATGTAATTCAGCATGATGGTGACAATCACTTCATGCGCACCGGTCCGGGCTTTTAATAGCCCTACGATTCCGCCATAGATTGCTGCGCACAAGACGCCTGCCACGATGGCAAGAATTACATGAAGCACAGGTGTAAATGTGAAATGGAAGCCGACATAGGAAGCGCCGATTGCACCAAAAATAAATTGACCTTGCGCTCCAATATTAAATAGACCTGATTGAAATGCGAGAGCAACGGCCAAGCCAGTGAGTATCAACGGTGTTGCAGTAACGATTGTTTCTGAGAGTGGATAGAACCCACGCATAAATCCGTGTCCAGCCGTAAGGTTAGGATCAAAGATGGAGCCTTGGAAAAGTGCGAGGTATGCATTGCCCACTGTCGATAAAGCTGAGGTAATAAATTTTCCAGGATGTCCAATATTTTTCAAGACTGTTGCATCAGAGAAAGCGATAAAAAATCCAGAAATTATGAAGGCGAGCAAGAACGAGAGGAATGGCAATAGCGCTGATCCAGCGATGCGAGTCCATACTTTTTTCATTTTTTAACACCAGCCATGAGCAATCCCAGTTCCTCTCGAGAAACAGTCGAGTCAACTATTGCAAGAATCTTGCCTGCGTACATCACAGCAATTCGATCAGCTAGTGCAACAACTTCATCAAGTTCGGTACTAAAAAGAAGAACGGCTCGTCCAGCATCGCGTTCAGCAAGAATCCGTTCGTGAACGAATTCAATTGAGCCAACATCCAAGCCTCGAGTAGGTTGGGAGGCAACAAGCAACTTCACCGGCCTTGAAAGCTCTCTTGCGACGACGACCTTCTGTTTGTTTCCTCCAGATAGCGAGGAGACAGGATCTTGTATGGATTGAAAACGAATATCAAATTCTTTTGCTTGCTCTGCACCACGAGCTGCAACCGCTGCGGGAGATAGTACAAATCCTCTTGTATACGGAGCTTCGCGATGAGTATCCAAGATTAAATTTTCTGCAATGCTAAAGGAACCAATTAAGCCGTCTAATTCGCGGGATTCAGGAACAAAGGCAATACCTTCATGAAGTGACTCATGTACTGACTTGCCAACAATCTCTACGCCAGAAAGTGAAATCGAGCCGCGAACATGAGATTGAAGATTAACCATCGCTTCTGCAAGTTCAGACTGCCCATTACCTTGAACGCCTGCAATAGCCAGTACTTCACCAGCGCAAACTTCAAAATTAACGTCTGAAACCAAAGTACGACCTGAAGGATCCAAAATCTCTAGGTTTTTTACGACCAGAATAGGATCCCCAATTTTCGGTGCATTTTTATCTGGCATCAGGTTCACTGGCCGTCCCACCATGAGCGCAGCTAGTTCTTCTTGAGTAGCAGTTGGCTCGGCGGTAGCAACGACCTTACCTCTACGAATAACAGTAATTCGGTCGGCTACAGCCTTCACTTCGCGCAACTTATGTGAAATAAAGATAATTGAGGTTCCTTGCGCGCGCAGGCGCTTCATTACCTCGATGAGTTCATCTGTCTCCTGCGGAGTAAGCACTGCAGTGGGTTCATCCAGAATAAGCACCTTAGCCTCGTAGACGAGAGCCTTAAGAATCTCAACTCGCTGTTGGACGCCAACTGGGAGATTTTCAACGAGTGCGTCTGGATCAATTTCAAAGCCAAAGTCTGATGCAATTTTTAATAGCCGTTCGCGCGCTTCGCTAAGTTTAAGTTTTCCAACCCTCGAAGTACTTTCATGGCCAAGTACGATATTTTCTAAAACAGTAAAAACTGGAATTAACATGAAATGTTGGTGCACCATGCCAATGCCAACCGCAAGGGCGTCGCTCGGCTCATGAATAGTTACAACCTTGCCATCAACCTTGATTTCACCTGAGTCCGGTTGTAGTAATCCGTAGACGATGTTCATCAGCGTTGATTTGCCTGCGCCATTTTCACCAAGAATTGCGTGAATCTCGCCATCATTAACTGCCAGACTAATGCCATCGTTGGCGACTAGAGCACCAAAACTCTTTGTAATTGCGTTGAGTTCTAAAGACACACGAATATCCTATTCGAAACGGAGACAAAAAAATACGGGGACCTCTCTCGAGGCCCCCGTATTTCGGAGTTAGTTACTAGATTTTAAGAGATCCGGACGCAATTTGGCGACCGATCATTTTAACTTCTAGTTGTAGGCGTGATGGTACTTTGCTTGCGAAGTCATGTAGAGGAGAAATTGATACTCCACCGTTAGCCAAAGTTCCAACATAAGCAGAACCGGTGAAGGTTCCCTTCTTTACATCTGTGATTACTGACTTAACAGCAGCGCCAAGACCCTTAGCAACTGTTGTTAGAAGTACTGAACCATATTGTGGAGCAGAGAGGTAACCATCTGTATCTACCCAGATTGTTACTGATTTTCCGCTTGTCTGTGATTCCTTAGCAGTAGATCCACCAAGACCACCAGCAACAGGCATGATTACATCCGCGCCTTGCTGTTCAAAGCCTTGTGAAAGTTGGCTTGCCTTAGATGTATTTGAGAAGTCGCCAACGAATGTTCCAGTCTTCTTTACTGGATCCCATCCGAGAACCTTGACGTTCTTTCCCTTAGCCTTGTTGTAATAAGCAACACCCTTGGCATATCCATCCATGAAGATTGTTACTGTTGGATAAGGAGCGCCGCCGTATGTAGCAACAGTTCCTGTCTTTGAGTAACCAGCTGCAAGATATCCAGCTTGGAATGCTGCTTGGTCTGTTGAGAATGTAAGACCCTTAACGTTTGCAACTGCGTTACAAACTGAGTAGTCGGCGTTGCAATCCATTGCGCTGTCATCTACAACAGCGAACTTAGTTCCTGGATTTGCTTTACCAGCTTTTACAATTTCACCGCTGATTGAGAATCCAACTCCGATGATGATTGCGCACTTCTGATCAAGAAACTTCTTAATGTTTGGAGCAAAGTCTGCCGCTGAAGATGAAGGCAGGTATGAAACATCAGCAATTGCTGAGGTGGATTGTGCTCCAGCCCAAGCTCCTGCATTGAATGAATGGTCATCAACGCCGCCTGTGTCGAGAACAACGCATGCCTTAATTTTTGCTGCATGTGAAGCAGGTGCAACTGCAACACCCGTAACGAGTGCGAGTGCAGCTACTGCCGATAAGTACTTAAGTGTCTTCTTCAAGATATTTCCTCCTGAGGGTCCCTCTCCATGAGGGTTAGTTGTGATGAAATCCTAGTGAATATTTATTGATTATTTGTAACAGACAGGTATCGATTTATAACAGACAGGTATCAATTAACTCTCTACCGGCACTTGAAGGTTGAACGGTGGATACCTGCTAAAAACTAATTAAGCGGTGGTCGAGCTCCAACTCCAGCAATACAGACACTGGCCCGAGTGATTCCACCCTTTATCGCCATTTCAAGGTCAGGATTGGCATACCAAGCCGACATAAATCCGGCGGCAAATGAATCCCCGGCGCCGGTCGTATCGATTACATCAACTTTTTGCGCAGGAACTTCAACAATCGTGACGTGATCAAAAATCGCGGTGGCTCCATTTTCGCCCCTCTTAACAATGACGAGAGGTGTGAGGGCAGCCAGATGAAATAGAGCGGCCTTCAAATTTTCTTTTTTGCTTATATATAGAGCCTCTTCCTCGTTCAAGATAAGAATGTCGATTTGAGACAGCCACTCGGTAATCAGTGCAGCAGGGATATTGCGAAGAGCACCGACGGTGCCAGGATCCATAACAATTGGAAGTGATCGAGCTTTTATTTGTGTAATCATTTCCATGACGCTCTTGCGAGACTTTGGATTAATCAGTGCGTAGCCTGATAGGTACACAGCCGTAAAGTCTTGAAGCGGCGGGAGGTCGGAAGCGCTTAATCCAGAGTTCGCACCTGAATCCGGGAACATTGTGCGCTCGCCATTTTCATTTACCAACACAACAACAACGCCAGTTTTTTCACCAGCAGCCTTAATCGCAGAATGTCGAACTCGATACTGGTCTAACTCGTTGAGAAGATATTCACCGTTGAGATCATCTCCGGTTCGAGAACACAAGTAAACATCGTCATCAAGGGAGGCCATCCATGTCGCTACGTTCGCGGCAGCCCCTCCACCTTGGGTAGAAATACTCGCACGAGTATCCCCGCCTTCATGGATTTGCGAATCAATAACAACGCTGACATCCATCATGGTGTCACCGATACAAAGGAAGTGGTTCATTTAAAGAGCTAGCGCGATATCGGCCGCAAGTTTGGCGTTTGACTTAATGATTTCGACATTCACATCCAAGCTCTTGCCTTCACTTACGCGGTGAAAATACTCCAATAAGAAAGGAGTAACAGCCTTTCCGGTGATGTGTTGGGTAGATGCTTCAGCAAGACCGTTTTTCAGTAACGTATCATGCAGTGCTCGGTCCAACTCCACTTTGACTGGATTGGTGACAATCACGGCGCTATCTGAGGTATTTACACCCGCACGTTCATTCCAAATAGCCGCAATTTCTGCCGGGCTATCCACGCGGTGCTCAATTTCAAAACCAGATTCTGTCAGATAGAAACCAGGAAATTTATTGGTCTTGTATCCCAAAACAGGCACTGCAAGAGTTTCTAAACGTTCAAGGGTTGCTTCCACATTCAGTATGGATTTCACTCCCGCACAAACAATAATAATTGGCGTAACAGAAAGCCCCCGAAGGTCGGCAGATTCATCAAATCCATCTCCACGATGAACACCACCAAGCCCACCCGTAGCAAAAACTGAAATCCCCGCCATGGCCGCAATGTGCGCCGTAGCCGCAACAGTTGTAGCAGCGCTCTTCTTCGTCGAAGCAAGAATTGCTAGGTCACGTGTCGACGCTTTAACAACCCCATCTTCATTCGCAATTCGATCAAGTTCATTTGCTTCAAGTCCAACATGAATTTCACCATCAAGAATTGCAATGGTGGCCGGAACTGCGCCAGTTGCACGAACAATCGCCTCAACTTCTTGGGCAACTGAAAGATTTCTTGGACGCGGTAGCCCATGGCTGATGATCGTTGATTCAAGAGCGACAATTGACTTTTTATCAGCAATCGCAGCGGCAACTTCTTTCGAAAATTTAATCACATCTCCGAGGTTACCCTCGTTCTGGTGGAGCGTGAAAGTCCACGATTAGACCCTTCCGCAACCCGTTCGCTACTATTCGCAGGCTGCAAAACGACCTGGCGGGTTG
>CAIMSI010000111.1 GCA_903844115.1 uncultured Actinomycetes bacterium | reverse complement strand
GGCGCGTGCTTTACAACATGAAACGGACCATCTGGACGGGATTCTCTTCATCGACAAGTTATCGGCGCAAGACAGGAAATTGGCAATGAAAGAGATCCGGGAGAGCGATTGGTTTGGCGTAGCATCAAACGCTGGAGGATTACCAACACTTAAGATCTCACCTCATGCCACTCGTGGCTTAGGGTTCTAGAAGATTGTCTAAAGAATTGTTTAAAGAATTGTCTAGAGAATTGGTTCAGGGGATTCATTGAAGATTGCCATAGCTAGCTCATCACCAGTTGGAATTCCGGTGCTTGCTAGCTTATTAAGTAGTAATCATGAAGTGCTTTTTGCCATATCAAATCCCAATAAGGCTACTGGGCGGGGACAAAGCGTGGTGGCGAATGAGTTCGCACAACGTGCGAGTGAACTTGGACTAGCCGTGCATAGTCCGAGCGATAGTTCTGACATAACAAAATTACTTCAAGAGCAACCCGTTGATCTGGTTGTGACCGTTGCCTATGGTCAACTTATTAAGTCCGAAGCTTTATCAATTCCACCTTTTGGGTGGATAAATATTCATTTCTCAAGGCTTCCGCAATACCGTGGGGCAGCGCCAGTTCAATACGCGATTTTGAATCAAGAGAGTGAAACTGGAGTATCGATATTTCAACTTGATACAGGCATGGATACGGGTCCAATTTATGAAATGTGGAGTACGCCAATTTTGCCAACTGACACAACCGAAACCCTATTGGAGAAAATGAGTGAGGAATCTGCTGCAAGGATTCCGCAAGTTTTGGATTCGATAAACGATGGAAAAGAACCAAAGATTCAAAGTGAAATTGGAATTTCGCCCGCGCCTAAGCTCACAAAATTGATGGGTGAGTTATCTGTAAAGGAAACAAGGAACGCCGTAGTTGCAAAGGTTAGAGCCCTGGGTTCAAATCCAGGGACATTTTTCACCTTTCGAGGCGAGAGGCTGGGAGTGACATCTGTTGAAATTTCTTACGCTGACAACGAAGGACTTACTCCGGGTGCGTTAGTCGCGACTAAGCATGAGCTCTTACTCAATCTACAAGATGGTTTAATTCGACTCATAACCGTTATTCCACAAGGCAAAAAGAGTATGTCTGGGGCAGATTTCGCACGGGGAGTACGCATCAGTGCGGGGGAGTCGTGTGAATAAGGGAAAGCCAGCTCCTTCAGAGTCACGTCTGCTTTCATATAACTTGATTCATCAGGTGAATCATGAGGGCGCCTATGCGAATATTCGTCTGCCCGCACTTCTTGAAGATTCTTCACTTGATGATAGAGACCGAGCGTTTGCTACTGAGCTCTCTTACGGGACTCTGCGCATGCAAGGTAAATACGATCTCATTATTGCAAGGCATTCTGATAGAGAGCTCGCAAAGATTGATCCTGCGCTCTTAGATATATTGAGAATGGGAATGCATGAGATATTCGGAATGCGAACGCCCGAGCATGCTTCGGTAAGCCAAACTGTGGACCTAGCGAAAAAGATTGTCGGTGAAAGTAGTGGTGCATTCACTAACGCAGTTTTGAGGAACGCTCTCCGCTATCAGGCAAGCAATGAGGCAGGCCACGAGGCAATCTATGGGTATGAGAATGAGCTAAAAAGGCTTTCGGCCGAATATTCTCATCCGGAATGGATTGTTCAAGCATTTTTTGACCTCACCAAAGATTGGGGTCGCGTCGAAAGTATCTTGATTTCTGACAATGAGGCTGCGACGCCCCACTTAGTTGCTTGGCCTGATGAATCCACTGTGGAAGAACTCCTTGAGTATGGCGGTGAACTCCTACGAGGAACTCGTTTTGGTGTTCTTTCACATCAACCCCCTCGCAATTACATAGCAGTGCGGGAACGACGTGCGGGTGTACAAGATCGTGGTTCTCAAATGATTGGTGAAACATTTCTTGCTACAGCCGATGGGATTGCGAAAGATTTGTCCTGGTTAGACATGTGCGCCGGTCCCGGGGGCAAAGCGGCATATATATTCCATTCATTGCATTCACGTCGCCCAGAAGATCATTTTGTTGCAAATGAAATTTCCGAACACCGCGCGGCACTTGTTGCACAAGTGATTCCCTCGCAACACGTCCAAGTTAGTTCTGGTCAAGATTTAGTTAAGGAACCCCAACGTTATGATCGAATAATGGTGGATGCTCCTTGCACTGGGCTTGGGGCACTTCGCCGCCGCCCTGAAGCTAGATGGCGACGAACCTTGCAAGACCTAAAAGAGTTGGTAGTCATCCAACGAGAACTACTAGATTCGGCAGTATCCATATTGAATGAAGATGGTCAAATAGCTTACGTAACCTGTTCACCACACATTGCTGAAACCAGATTGCAAGTTGCCGATTTCCTCTATCGGCACAAGGACTTTGAATTAGTGGATCTGAAGCCTTTTGCAAATCAGCTTCCTGTAGACGCGGTTCAAGCTGATGGGACTATTCAGTTGTGGACGGACTTGCATGACGCGGACTCAATGTTTATGGCCCTCTTCCAACGTAAGTCTTAAGCTCAGTATTAGGCTTCACTGGTGAGCTCAATCCAAATTTGCCCAAGCATTCTTAATGCAGATAGAGCCAACCTACCTCATGAAATTTCGCGAATCGCTTCGGATGCTGACTGGCTGCACCTGGATGTAATGGATGCAAAATTTGTTCCTGCCTTCACCTTCGATTTTAACGAGTGCGCAAAGATAATCGCAGCTTCAACTTTGATGGTAGATGCGCATCTCATGATTAGCAATCCCGATGACGTTGCTCCTGAGTATGCGGCAGTTGGGGCGAAGAGCGTTACCTTTCATTTGGAGGCCAGTACAACTCCGAGTCAGACGCTAAAGGCAATTCGCAAGACGGGTTCGCGTTCCGGTATAGCAATTAAACCTGACACTCCTGTTGTAGAACTCTTCGAATTTATGGATTATGCAGATATGTTCCTAATAATGACTGTGGAACCAGGAGCTGGAGGGCAATCTTTCATGCGTGACATGATGCCTAAAGTTAGAGTTTTGAGGGATTTGATTTCGCAGAATAAAGGCCAGCAATGGATCCAGGTCGATGGTGGTATTACTTTAGACACGATTTTGGAAGCACGATTAGCTGGAGCAAATGCGTTTGTTGCTGGGAGCGCGGTTTTCCGGGCTGATGACCCAGGACACATGGTTCAAGCCTTGCGCGAACGTGCGATGAGCGCTCAACTGTGAGAGAATTTTTCTAGTTCCGGGGGTCGGTGAAATTCCGAACCGGCGGTTATAGTCCGCGACCCAAACTAGTTACGTGAGTTATTCATGTGATTGGGATGGTTGACTTGGTGAAACTCCGAGACCGACAGTTAAAGTCTGGATAAAGGAACTCAAAGCACTTCAGTTGGGCTGCTCGCAGGCCATGCTGAGGGGCTTTACTCACCCTTGGAACCGCATTGAACATACATGTCGGACTATCTAAGGAGTAAGAATGTCAATTCTTAAATGGCTTTTCGAAGCTAATCTTCATTTCGGCAGCAAATCAATTGCGGTTCGCGAAATCATTGGCGGTATTCTCGGTTTATCGAGTGCCGTTCTTGGTATGCGTCGCAAAGTTGCTGCATGGCCCATCGGAATTCTAGGTGATGGGCTTTTGTTTACAGTTTTTCTAGGAGCAGTTTTCTCGTTTGGCGATAAAACGCAACACGCAAACTTCTATGGGCAAGCCGGACGCAACCTGTTACTCATCGTTGTGAGTGTCTATGGGTGGGTACGCTGGGCCAAACATCGTAAAAATAACGTGTCAGCCCCTGTAGTAGAACCGCGCTGGACCACTACGAAGGAGAAAAGTTATCTAATCCCGGCTGTAGCAATCTTCTTCTTTCTATCGTCGCGAATTTTCATGTCTCTGGGAGAGAGTGGAACCTGGCTCTGGGTCGATACTTGGATTTTCACGGGAACGGCGTTAGCTACTTACGGCATGAGCCGTGGATATGTGGAGTTTTGGATGGTATGGGTCGCTGTTGATCTTGTTGGTGTGCCCTTTGCTTTCAAGAACGGCTATTACCCAACCGGAACTCTCTATGCAATCTACCTACCATTTGTAATCTGGGGATTCATCTCCTGGCTGCGTATCTCCAAAAAGGAGAAGCGAGAGGTTGTGGCTCTCTAGTAAAGTAGAGACATGAAGTCATTCGAAACGCTCTGGTCGGAACTCAGTGAAAAAGCTCAAACCCGACCAGAGGGTTCTCAAACGGTTGGCGCCTTGGATGCAGGAATCCACGAAATGGGCAAGAAAGTACTTGAAGAGGCTGGGGAAGTGTGGCTCGCTGCCGAACATGAAAGTAATGAAGCCCTAGCACTAGAGATTAGTCAACTGCTCTATCGCATCCAAGTATTGATGCTTGCTCGCGGAATTTCCCTCGACGATGTTTACAAGGAGCTGTGAGATTCCAATGATTAAAGTCGCTGTTCCAAACAAAGGCTCACTTGCAGAAAGTGCTACGGTTATTTTGAAGGATGCTGGTTACCGTCAACGCACTGATCCGCGCGATTTAACGTTATACGATCCGGAAAACGATATTGAATTTTATTACTTACGCCCGCGTGATATTGCAGTCTATGTTGGATCGGGCGAGCTAGATATAGGAATTACCGGTCGCGACCTCTTGATTGATAGTGGTGTATCGGCGGTGGAAATTTTGCCTCTTGATTTTGGTCGAAGCACTTTTAGATTCGCATCCAAGGAAGAAACAACTCTTGCTGGAAAGAGAATTGCTACTGCATACCCAGGATTGGTTGAAAGCTTTTTAAAGAAGGAAAAAATACAAGCGACGGTGGTCCGCTTGGACGGAGCCGTTGAATCATCGGTACGTCTTGGAGTTGCTGATGTTATAGCCGACGTAGTTTCTACCGGAGGTACATTAAGGCAAGCTGGTTTGAAGGTTTTTGGTGACCCAATATTGGAGTCAGAGGCAATATTAATCGAACGCTCTGGTGTAAGCAGAAGTGCTGCAGTTGAAACCTTGTTAAGGCGCATCAACGGTGTGGTCATAGCTCGTCAATATGTCTTAGTTGATTATGACGTTGAGCAAAAGAACCTGGAAGCTGCCACAGCTATAACTCCAGGAATAGAGTCGCCAACGATTTCACCTTTGCAAAAAGAAGGTTGGAGCGCAGTCCGAGCAATGGTTAAAAGCCGTGAAGTAAACAAAGTGATGGATGATCTTTACAAAGTTGGAGCCCGAGGAATCCTAGTTACAGATATTCACGCAAGCCGTTTATAACCTATTCAGTCTTATCTCTGTCTGCGGCTTCAATCTCTTCGCGTGGAATTCCCATGAGATACAAAATGGCATCTAGATAAGGCGTATTGATAGAACTATCTGCCTGTGCTTTTACAGAGGGTTTGGCATTGAATGCTATCCCCAGACCTGCTGCCTTCAACATATCTAAATCATTAGCTCCATCTCCTACCGCGATGGTTTGGGAGAGTGGGACATCTTCAGTCGCTGCGAATTCCGCTAGGAATCTGGCTTTTGCTGCGCGATCAACAATGTCGCCGACTAAATTCCCAGTCAAGGCTCCGTTCTTGATTTCTAAAGTATTTGCACGGAAAAAGTCTAAATTCATTTCCTCAATTATTGGAGTGATGACATTTGTAAATCCTCCGGAAACAATTCCCACTTTATGACCAAGGCGATGAAGAGTCCTCACCAAGGTTCGAGCACCCGGCGTTAAAGTAATCCGAGAGCGAATATCGGTGACTGACGCCTCGGGTAGGCCGGCAAGTAGTGCGGTACGCGCTCTCAGGGACTGCTCAAAATCGATTTCACCACGCATGGCTGATTCGGTAATTGCTTTCACTTTTTCCCCGACCCCAGCTTCTTCAGCTAACAAGTCGATTACCTCTTGCTGGATGAAGGTTGAATCCATATCAAGCAAGACAATTCGCTTTGAGCGACGAGTGAGGCCGCCTGCTTCAATCGCAAGATCAATACCTTCTCTCAGCGCCAAATCGGCGAGATCGCGCTGCAAGTCGCGAGCACTTTTACCCTCAGGAATTGCAACATCAAATTCAATGGCCGTCACAGGGTAGGAGGCAGTTCTTCTGAATCGCTCAACGTTGCCGTTATAGGAATTTATCACCGCTGCGACTCTTGCTATGGATAGCGGTTTGAGTTCCTTTGCCAGGATAACTAGCTGGAGTGCTTGTTGCTGAACAAATGTTTCGCGCTCAATATCGGTGAAATCAATCGCCACATCTAAGCCAAGTCGCTCACCGAGTGCAAGCAAATCATCTTCTAATCCATCAGCATGTGCAGGATCTAGTTCGATCAGGGTCGTCAGAATGAGCCTTCCACGAATGATGACCTGTTCCATATCAAGGACTGTGATGGAAAAGGGAGAGAGAGTTTCGAACAATGATTGGGTGACACCTGGAGCATCGGCTCCGGAAAGCAGAATCAAGCCAGTAAAAGTTGGGTGATGCAAAACTTGCTTGTTCATGTGAGTATTTTAGGGTCTTTCGCCTTAACTACGGGTATCTTTCACTCTCGTGAGCAAGATTCTTGAATGTAGCGACGTGAGCGTCTTTCGCGGCCAAAAGAAGATTCTCGGTCCACTTTCTCTTAGCATCAACGAAGGGGAGAGGTGGGTTGTACTTGGACCCAACGGTGCGGGCAAGACTACTTTCTTTCATCTCGCAGGTACGCAAATGCATCCTACTCGTGGCACCATAAGTGTTCTGGGCCAGACTCTAGGAAAAGTGGACGTATTCGAGTTACGTCCGCGAATCGGTTTTATGACCCACAACACTACGGAACAAATACCCTTTGATGAGAAAGTAATCGATGTTGTATTGACTTCAACGTATGCGATTTTTGGTCGTTGGCAAGAAGAGTATGACCTCTGGGATGAATCTCGTGCGATGGGGCTGCTCACCACTTTGGGAGTTAGGGATTTATCTACCAGACTTTTTGGAACACTCAGTGATGGTGAGAAGAAACGGGCCATGATCGCCAGATCCTTGATGCCAAATCCCGAACTCTTGCTCCTGGACGAGCCCGCTGCAGGTTTAGATCTCGGGGGAAGAGAAGACCTCCTGAAGCGACTCACTGCGCTGGCTAGTGACCCTCTAGCCCCATCAACTATCATCATTACCCATCACATAGAAGAGATACCGGCTGGAACAACGCATGCCTTGCTACTGAGCAATGGGGAAACTGTGGCCGTTGGAGAAATTGATTCAGTTCTCACTTCTGCGAATTTGAGTTCTGCTTATGGCCTTCCGATTTCGATAACAAGGGATGCGGGCCGCTATTTTGCACGAGCTCTTTGATGGCATTCCCCAATCGTGGCAAAGGGAGCTAGTTTCAGAACGCACTAATTTAGGTGAAATATCCAATTATTTACTTGGGACAAGCTATATCCCTAAACGTGAAGAAATCTTTGCTTCCCTCAATGTTTCTCCTGGCGACATTCGGGTGGTGATTGTTGGTCAAGATCCCTATCCAAATCGTGAGCACGCAATGGGGTTGGCCTTTTCTGTAAGGTCTGGCGTTGAGCCACTTCCGGCATCACTACGAAATATTTACACAGAATTGTACGAAGACCTTGGAGTTCGCAATCGATCCGGGAATTTGGAAGCGTGGGCTAGACAAGGTGTGTTGCTTATTAATCGGGTTCTGACAACAAAACCCGATACATCTCTATCGCACAGTGGTATTGGTTGGGAGGAATTCACTGAAAAAATTGTGGAAATCAGCAGCGCTTCAAATCCGGTTGCAATTCTTTGGGGAAAGAAGGCTCAACAGCTATCAAAATATTTTGATGCTAAGAACACGATTGCATCTGCGCATCCGAGCCCACTGAGTGCTTACCGGGGATTCTTTGGCAGCAAGCCCTTCTCGCGCACTAATGAGATTCTTGAAGCTTCGGGTCGGCCCGCTATCAATTGGCAAACTTATTAACGATTGAGAAAGCTATTGCCACTGAATTTCCGATGAGAAGAGCAAATAGAGCGGTCCCTAATCCAGCGCGGCCACCGAGTGCTATTCCTGCTGATAAAGCAAGAAGTTCCACGCATAGTCTTACTCTTCCAACTCGCACTCCGGTCTTTTTATGCAGCGCCGTCATTAACCCATCTCTAGGACCGGGTCCCAAACCGCAGGTGATGTAGAAGGCAGAAGCCATGCCCACCATTCCGATTCCCACTAAAACCATAGCAATCGAAAGCACAATATTTGAGTGCACAAGCGGAATGATCGTGACGCCCAGTTGCAAGAAAATGGCGATAACAAACATATTTGCGATTGTGCCAAATCCTGGTCGTTCACCTAAGGGAATCCACAGCAATAAGACAGCGGCGCTAATAACGAAGGTTGAGGCACCGATGCTGAGAGGTGTATGCAATGAAACGCCTTGCGAAAAAACCACCCAAGGAGAGTTTCCTATATGTGACTGAACCAGAAATGCCTCACCTAAACCAAAGAGGGCAAGGCCAAGAGTCAAAATGCAGAGCCGTTTAAGAGAGAGATCCCATCGGTGCTTGGCGGTCCAAGGGACAACAGGTACCGTCCGATGCGGAACAAAAATACCTAAGGCTCTACGAAGGGGACTAGCAGCAGAGCTCACTGTTAGAGTTTAGCCATGTTTCGCGGAGTGGGCACGATTATTAACATCGCTGCAATTGTTGCGGGCGGAACTATCGGTATTTTCAGTGGCGGAAGGTTAAGTGAACGTACAAAGTCACTCATAACCGACGTCCTGGGTTGCGTTACTTTGTTGGCAGCTGCAGACGCCATCTCGGCGCTATGGGGGCCACAGTTCACAGAACAGATGCCTCGTGGGTGGACTTTGCTCGGAACGCTATTTGCCTTGATTCTAGGAGGCGTTCTTGGCTCGTATTTACGTATTCAAGACAGGTTGGAAGATTTCGGTGGCTTTCTCAAACGAAAGTTTGGCAGCCAAGATGAACGTTCCTTCGTCTCCGGATTCATGGCGGCAACGCTGCTTTTCGCAATTGGACCGCTAGCCATACTTGGGAGCATTAGTGATGGAATGGGGACCGGAACTACTCAGCTCGCATTAAAAAGCACGCTAGATTTCTTTGCATCCGTTGCATTTGCTTCAACATTTGGAGCCGGAGTTATCGCCTCAATCATTCCAGTTGGTATTTATCAAGGCCTTTGGACGGTTGTAGGTTTATTCCTTGGCAATGTGATGGCGCCTTATCAAGTAGCCGCTATGACCGTAAGTGGTGGAGTCTTGCTGCTAGGTATTTCATTGCGCCTGCTTGACATAAAACATATTCGGATAGGCGACCTGCTACCAGCACTGTTCTTTGCACCGGTAGTGGCGCTTATTGCACATCAGTTTATGTAAATAGTCCTCAGATTAAAACGTTGAAGCATCGATAACAAAGCGATATTTCACATCACTAGCAATCGTGCGCTTGTAAGCTTCGTTGATGTAATCGGCATTTATGACTTCCACATCGCTTGTAATTGCGTGTTCACCACAGAAATTCAACATCTCCTGCAACTCAGGAACTCCACCGATCATAGAGCCCGATATAGAACGTCTGGCTGGTAGCAAAACATTGCCTTCAAGGGCGTAGGGCTTGCCAGGCAAACCAATCAAAACAAGTGTTCCATCCAGCTTCAATGAACGTAAGTATGGGTGTAAATCCATATCTGCCGAAACAGTATTGAGTATGAGATCGAATGAACTTTTGAGGCTCTCAAAGACTGACGGATCTTTAGTGAGAACAAAATG
>CAIMSI010000110.1 GCA_903844115.1 uncultured Actinomycetes bacterium | reverse complement strand
GCGCGGTTTAATCGACCGGCTAATCGGAGGTGTAGGACTTCGTCGTGGTCGGCGCGACCCTAAAAATTTACGAGTGGGTGACGCTGTTGATTTCTGGCGAGTAGAAAATCTTGTCCCAGGAGAAGATCTGAAGTTGTATGCGGAAATGATTTTGCCAGGAAAGGCTTGGCTTGAATTTAAGATTGATGAAATGTCCGATAGTCATCTTCGGTTAACGCAGAAGGCGACATTCCAACCTCGCGGTCTTGGCGGACAGCTCTACTGGTATGCGATAGCGCCATTACATTTTCTCGTATTTCCGACGATGATTAAGAACCTCATCAAAGCAGCCAAATTGAAACAGGAGAGTGACTCACGTGCATGAGTTCACCCCAGATGTTGAGGCGCTGGCTCGCGATATTTTGCATTACTCCTTATTGCGCATGCGCCAAGAACCACCACTTGACCATGCGAAAACGCCAGATGAATTATTTGCAGCTGCTGGCAACACAATCACTGAAAAGGGCCTTGGGGGAAAAGAAGCGCTCCGAGTATTCACCGAAATACTCGCTCCTTCTTGTCTCTCTACAGATCACCCTTCTTATTTAGCTTTTATTCCATCTGCGCCCAGTGAACACGCAACACTTTTTGATCTTGTTGTTGGCGCGAGTGCTATTTATGGCGGATCATGGCTAGAAGGTTCTGGCGCTGTATTTGCCGAAAACCAAGCCCTTCGATGGATTAGTGATTTGGCGAACCTTCCACAAAGCGCCGGCGGTGTATTTGTTCAAGGCGGAACAATTGGCAATCTTTCGGCCTTAGTTGCGGCGCGGCACACAGCACGAGAGAAGGCAAAAATTGAGGGCAAGAAAGTAGACCGTTGGGTAATAGTTGCGAGCAACCAAGCTCACTCTTCTATCAAGTCTGCAGCCGATGTTATGGACTGTGAAGTTTTATTTGCTAATGCCGATGAAGATCTCGTATTGCGTGCGGGAGCCGTAGAAGCAGCGGTAAATGAGTACCACAGTGAAAATCCCACACACCGAGTGTTTGCACTCGTCGGAACGGCAGGCTCAACAAATCTTGGGATTATTGATGACCTTGATTCTCTAGGAGACTATGCCAACAAGAATGAAATCTGGTTCCATGTTGATGGGGCATACGGACTTGCGGGTTTATGTGCGCCATCAGTGCGCCATCTTTTCAATGGTGTAGAAAAGTGCGATTCATTAATTGTCGATCCACATAAATGGCTTTTTGCACCCTTCGATGCTTGCGCATTGATTTATCGAAATCCTGCTCTCGGGAAAGCAGCTCATACTCAACATGCGTCGTACTTAGATACATTGGAAGATGAGAACGAATTTAATCCATCAGATTACGCAATACATCTCACTCGTCGCCCAAGGGGACTTCCTTTTTGGTATTCACTTGCATCAAATGGAAGCAAGGAATATTCCGATGCAGTAGAAGACACCATGAATACAGCGAAAATTGCAGTTCGACTTATCAATGAGCATCCGAATTTGGAACTACTGATGAATCCACAATTATCAATAGTGGCATTTACGCGAAAAGGTTGGAGCGCTGCCCAATACCAACAATGGAGTGATCAATTACTCGATGATCAGATTGCATTTGTGACGCCATCGGCGCACCTGGGGCAACCTATCTTGCGTTTTGCCATTGTGAACCCTTGGACCTCTGAGAAAGAACTCACAGCAATTCTCGCCACGCTTTGACCGCAATCTCCGGTTTTTGTCACCCCTTTCCTTTACTATTTGCATATGGAAAACGAAGTAATCCTGGATTCAGCCAGCTCAACCCTGACAGACCTGGAACTTCGGATTTTGGAGTTTGAACGTAGTTGGTGGCGCTTTGCCGGGGCGAAAGAGTCTGCAATCAAGGAACTCTTTGACCTCACGCCTCCTGCTTACTACCAAGCGCTCAACAACCTGATTGATCGCGATGACGCCTTGTTGGCTCAGCCAATGCTTGTAAAGCGCCTTCGTCGCCTGCGCGAGGCTCGTACCTCCTCACGCTCAGCATCCTTCTCACGCTAAAACCTGTTTCAGAACAGCTGTTCAAAATCGAAGTCCTCGCATCGCGCCCTTTGGCCGCGCTGGGCTGCGGGCGATTTCTCACATCTGCCTGAAACAGGTTTTAGCTAGCTTGGATTTGATACCCCCGCCTCAGCAGACTAAATTGGGCGTTAGCACTCGGGACCTTTGAGTGATAAATAGGGGGAAACGTAATGGCAAAGATGATTGCCTTTAATGAAGAAGCACGTCGCGGTCTAGAACGCGGCATGAATGCGCTCGCTGATGCGGTCAAGGTAACCCTTGGACCTCGCGGACGTAACGTTGTTTTGGAAAAGAAGTGGGGAGCTCCAACCATCACAAATGATGGTGTCTCCATCGCTAAGGAAATTGAATTAGATGATCCTTGGGAAAAAATTGGTGCAGAACTTGTTAAGGAAGTTGCTAAGAAGACAGATGATGTCGCTGGCGATGGAACTACAACTGCCACCGTTCTCGCTCAAGCACTTGTTCGTGAAGGCTTGAAGAACGTTGCTGCTGGATCTAACCCAATGGTTCTCAAAAAGGGCATCGAGAAGGCTGTTGAAGCAATCTCTGCTGAACTTTTGAAGATGGCAAAGCCTGTTGAAACCAAAGAACAGATTGCAGCTACCGCATCTATTTCTGCAGCTGACACCACAATTGGTGAAATGATCGCTGAAGCTATGGACAAGGTTGGAAAAGAAGGCGTTATCACTGTTGAAGAGAGCAATACTTTTGGACTAGAGCTTGAGCTCACCGAAGGAATGCGTTTCGACAAGGGTTATATTTCGCCGTATTTCACAACCGATACAGATCGCATGGAAGCTGTCCTTGAAGATCCATATATTTTGATTGCTAATAACAAGATTGGAAATATTAAGGATCTTGTTCCCGTGCTTGAAAAGGTTATGCAATCAGGTAAGCCACTATTGATTCTTGCTGAAGACGTTGAGGGTGAAGCTCTTGCGACACTTGTTGTTAACAAGATTCGTGGAACTTTCAAATCTGTTGCTGTAAAGGCTCCAGGATTCGGTGATCGCCGCAAGGCAATGTTGCAAGATATTGCCATTCTTACAGGCGGAACAGTTATCTCAGAAGAAGTTGGATTGAAGCTTGAAGCTGCAACCATTGATCTTCTTGGCCGCGCACGTAAAGTGGTTGTGGCAAAAGAAGAGACAACAATCGTTGAAGGTCTTGGAGATGAAGATCAGATTAAGGGTCGCGTAGCTCAAATTCGTGCTGAAATTGAGAAGAGCGATTCTGATTACGATCGTGAAAAGTTGCAAGAACGTCTGGCAAAGCTTGCTGGCGGCGTGGCTGTCATCAAGGCTGGCGCAGCAACTGAAGTTGAATTGAAAGAGCGCAAGCACCGCATTGAAGATGCAGTGCGTAACGCAAAGGCTGCAGTTGAAGAAGGAATCGTCGCCGGTGGCGGCGTGGCACTTCTCCAAGCTGCAACAGCTGCATTCAAGACTTTAAAGTTGACTGGAGAAGAAGCAATTGGTGCTCGCATTGTTGAACTAGCAATCGAAGCGCCATTGAAGCAGATCTCCATTAACGCAGGACTTGAGGGTGGAGTAGTTGTCGAGAAGGTTCGTAATCTTGAAGCAGGATTCGGATTAGATGCTGCAACAGGTGAATATGTTGACATGATCAAAGCAGGCATTATTGATCCTGCAAAAGTCACTCGCTCAGCACTTCAAAATGCAGCTTCTATCGCAGCGCTATTCTTGACTACTGAAGCTGTTATTACAGATAAGCCAGAACCAAAGTCAGCGGCTCCAATGCCTGGCGGCGGGGATATGGACTTTTAAAGAGTCTGATTAAGCGTGAAAGGCCTGCGGACTTTGGTCTGCAGGCCTTTTTAATTTACAGTTAGGAGATGAAGATGAACGATCCATTTAATGCAGTAGAAATTGCTCGTTCTGCTGCCCTTGAGGATGCCGGAAACGAAAAGTTTGTTGGCAAGTTTGTCTCAGCAGATGCTGATATTGAGAACCGCATCGCCACATATCTTTTTGAAAGTTTTGTCGCTGGATATACCGGTTGGCGTTGGGCTGTCACTGTTATCAAGCTTGATGATGATTCACCAGCAACTATTTGCGATGTTGTGTTGCTCCCTGGCGCCGATGCGCTACTTGCTCCGGAATGGATTCCATACAAAGATCGTGTTCTTCCAGGTGACGTTGGTGTCGGAGACATTCTTCCGACTTCTGCAGATGATGTTCGATTGGTGCCAGGTTTTGCTGCACTTCCAGAAGATGAAGAACTCGATCCATCTCAATTATTTGAATTTGGTTTAGGCCGTGCACGCGTTCTCTCTATCGAGGGGCGCGATCAAGCAAGTAAGCGTTGGCATGAAGGAGATCGTGGTCCAAATACCTCGATCACCCAACATGCATCCAAGGCTTGTGGTTCGTGTGGATTCTTCCTACCTATTGCAGGCTCTCTTCGCTCGGCTTTTGGAGTCTGTGCAAACGCTCTGGCACCAGATGATGCACGCGTAGTCTCGGTGGACCATGGATGTGGTGCTCATTCTGAGGCACTCGTCGTAGCTGAGTAATCCGATAAACTAGCCCTCTGTCCGCAAAGGACTTTTCAAGAAGGAGTTCGCCATGCCAATTGGTCGCGTTAAATGGTTCAGCCTTGAAAAGGGTTTTGGTTTTATTTCGAACGAAGAAGGCGAAGATGTATATCTTGCAGCCACTTCACTTCCTAGCGGTGTCCCATCAGTAAAGCCTGGAACGAAACTCGAGTTTTCTGTAGCCGAGGGACGAAAAGGTCCACAGGCAATGTCAGTTCATATTATTGAAGAGCCTGCATCTGTCGTTGCAAATACTCGAATCGGAACCGATGATCTTGCAACAATTATTGAAGACACAATTAAGTTGCTCGATAAATTTGGTAATGGCCTGCGCCATGGACGCTATCCCTCAGCAGGGGAAGCAGAACGCCTTGCAAAGGTTCTTAACGGTATTGCGGGACAGATCACTAACCTTTAATTTCCGTGTGATTTCTCTCGGCGCAATCGTCGAATTGAGTACCGAAGTCCGATAAGGCCTAAGAGTGCTCCCACAACGCAAATCCAAATATGAGACGCTGGGGCCGAACGAGCAATTTCAATGACGAGGGCAATCAACCACAAGATTATGCCGCTAATGATAACTTTCACAGTTGTTCCCATGAAAATAAGCCTACAATGAAACCGTGGCTAAGACAGCAAGTTCTCTGAGATCGTTACGCCATAGAAATTACAGACTCTTTTTTGCTGCGAATACTCTTTCCAACACCGGCTCGTGGGCGCAACGCATCGCCCAAGATTGGCTCGTTCTTCAACTGACCCATTCTTCAAAGGAACTTGGAATTGTCACGGGTCTTCAATTTTTGCCATCACTACTTTTAAGTATGTATGGCGGGCGCTTAGCAGACCGCTTTAATAAGCGTCGACTGTTATTCATAACAACGGTTGGAACTGGCACCACGGCAACGCTTCTTGGAATTCTTGTGGTCACAAATACGGTTCATATGTGGCATGTATATGTGTTGGCATTTATCCTCGGCGTTTTTGGTGCAATTGATAGTCCAATTCGCTTTGCCTTCACTCCAGAGCTTGTTGGAAAAGAAGATCTGGCAAATGCTGTCAGCTTGAATTCGGCGAATTTTCACGGAGGCCGCTTAATTGGACCTGCGTTATCTGGCTTGCTCATCGCCTGGTTTGGAACAGGACCTTCATTTTTCTTCAATGGAGCCACATACATAGTGGTTTTTATCGCCCTGATGCGTATGCGCGAAAGTGAGATGCACATCGATCACAAGCCTTCGTTGGAAGCGAAAGCTCGCGATGGGTTACGTTATGTTTTAGCACGCAGAGACATCATGGCCGTTATGGTCACAGTCTTTTTCGCTGGAACATTTGGTCTTAATTTTCAAATATTTAGCGCCATGATGGCAACGCGAGAATTTGGAAAAGGCCCTGCCACTTATGGAACGCTCGGTAGCGTTATTGCGATTGGTTCTTTTGCCGCAGCAATAATCTTTGCGAGGTTAGACCGAAGAAGAGGTCCAAGATTTATTGGAGCTATGGCTGCAATCTTTGGTGTAGTTGTCGCTCTGCAATCAATCATGCCGACGTACATAACCTATGCACTTTTACTTCCCTTTTTAGGTTTCTCAGCTCTCACGACCATGATTTCATCTAACTCATATATCCAACAGACCACAGACCCTTCGATTCGTGGTCGAGTTATGGGTGTTTATCTCATGGTCTTTATGGGAGGAACACCATTTGCCTCCCCACTCATCGGATGGTTTATGGACCAATACGGAGTGCGCCAAACGATTGCTGGTTGTGGAGCAATCACTACGGCTGCAGCGTTAGTCGTTGCATATATTTATAGAAATGACCGCGCTCGGCCCGAGAGCATTGATGTTAATGATGTTTTACAAGATTATGAAGGTTTTAAGGATTAACCCTTAAAGATTACGAGCAGAACTAGTCCTATTAATACGGCCGCTGTAACAAGCCGGCGTACCTTGTAGCTCATTACTTTTTCAGAGCCTCGACTACGAATTCAATGCACTGAGTTAATTTGATGACATCCTCAGGATCTGTTGCTGGAAATACAGCAACACGAAGTTGGTTCTTGCCCAATTTGCGATACGGATCGGTGTCAACAATTCCATTAGCGCGCAGTACTTTGGCAACCTCTGTCGCATCGATAGATTCGTCAAAATTAATGGTTGCAACGACTTTTGAACGTTGCGCAGGGTCTACAACAAATGGTGTCGTATAACTGGTTTTTTCTGCCCATGAATACATATTGTCAGAGGATTTCGCCGAGCGGCCCGCTGCAAACTTCAATCCTCCACCAGCATTCATCCACTCAATTTGTTCAGCCAGCAAAATCAATGTTGCGAGTGCGGGGGTGTTATATGTTTGATCAAGACGTGAATTTTCAATTGCGATTGTGAGGTCAAAGAATGCTGGAATCCAACGTCCACTTGCCTTGATTTTCTCTACGCGAGCAATCGCAGCTGGACTCATAATTGCAATCCAGAGACCGCCATCAGAAGCAAAAGATTTTTGAGGAGCGAAGTAGTACACATCGCATTGAGTGATATCTACATCAAGGCCGCCAGCACCTGAAGTCGCATCGACAAGAACAAGTGCACCTTCTGTTCCTACGGGGCGAATGATGGGCATTGCAACACCGGTTGATGTTTCATTCTGAGTGAGTGCGTATGTATCCACGCCGGCTTCGGCAACGGCAACAGGATGAGTGCCTGGTTCTGATTTAATGACAGTTGGGTCATCGAGGAATGGAGCCTCTTTAGCTGCTGCAGCAAACTTTGAGGAGAACTCACCAAATACGAGATGTTGGGATTTCTTTTCTATCAAATTAAATGTTGCGATATCCCAGAATGCCGTCGATCCACCGTTACCAAGTACTACTTCATATCCTTCTGGAAGATTAAAAAGTGATGTAAGACCTGTGCGAACGCGATTAACAACGTTCTTTACAGGCTTTTGGCGATGCGAAGTTCCAAGAACATTTCCATATTTCGTAGCAAGTGCATGGAGCGCTTCTGGACGAATTTTGGATGGGCCACTTCCGAAGCGACCGTCGGCTGGCTTGAGATTTGCTGGGATCTGGATTTCGCTCATAGCCGAAGATTAAAGCAATTAAGGGTTGACTCGTTTCACATTCCAGCCTGTGGTCCCCGAATCAGATGCGATGTAGCGCACACGGTCATGGAGCCTGGAATACCGGCCTTGCCAGAATTCAATACTCGTTGGTACCACGGCATACCCACCCCAATGTGGCGGGGTTGGAACGGGTGAACCCTGAGGAAATTTCTTGGCAAACTCTGCAAAGCGAAGTTCAAGTTCATCGCGAGAGTTTAAATCTGCTGACTGCTCACTCGACCACGCACCAATCTGGCTGCCCCAAGGGCGGGATTGAAAGTAGGCATCACTTGCTTCGCGGGAAACCTTTTTTGCAGTTCCTAGAACTATTACTTGTCGTTCCATTGCAAACCACGGAAATAGCAAACTCACATGATCGTTCTTGGCAATGTGCTCAGCTTTGCGAGAGTTGTAATTGGTAAAGAATGTAAAAGTATCTGTGACATCTTTTAGTAACACAGTCCTGGCAACAGGTTGCTCGCCATCGACAGTTGAGAGCACCATCGCATTGGCCTCAACGATGAGTGGATTTTCAACTGCCTCCTTTAGCCATAGATGAAAGAGTTCAAAGGGGTTGGCGGTGATGGAGGAGAGTCCGACCTCTCCATAGGAGCGCCTAAGGGCGGCAATTGCCTGGCGGTCTAGATTTTCGCTCATTTTTTTCTCATCTACCTCCTTGTGTATGGAAGGTCACTTTCTTCTTGAGTACGAGCCCTGATTCTGCGTTTGGTAGCACCGGGGATTAGGGAGCAGAATACGCTTAATTGAGTTTCTACGTATGTTAGGAAGAGGGTCTGCCGTGTCACCAGAATCAGAAGCTTTCAAGCCTGGTCTAGAAGGCGTTATCGCTTTCGAATCAACAATTGCAGAGCCAGACAAAGAGGGAAGCGCTCTTCGTTACCGCGGCGTTGATATTGACGATCTTGTAGGCCGTGTGACATTTGGAAATGTATGGGGCTTGCTTGTAGATGATGAATTTAATCCGGGCCTTCCACCAGCTGAACGTTTTCCATTACCAGTTCACTCTGGTGATATTCGCGTAGATGTTCAATCCGCAATTGCGATGTTGGCGCCGGCTTGGGGATTTAAGCCACTACTTGATATTGATGATGCGCAAGCTCGCGATAATTTAGCGCGCGCATCTGTAATGGTTCTTTCTTATGTTGCACAAGCAGCTCGCGGAGTTCAACCAGCAGTGCCTGAGGCTGAAGTTGATAAGGCGCACACAGTTGTCGAGCGCATGATGCGTCGTTGGCGCGGAGAGCCTGATCCAAAACATATTCGTGCAATCGATGCTTACTTTGTATCTGCTGCTGAACATGGAATGAATGCCTCAACATTTACTGCTCGCGTAATTGCATCAACCGGCGCAGATGTTGCCGCAGCACTTTCTGGTGCAATCGGTGCGATGTCAGGTCCGCTGCATGGCGGTGCTCCTTCACGTGTACTTCACATGATTGAAGAAGTTGAGAAAACTGGCGATGCTCGCAAATATGTAAAAGATTTGATGGATCGTAAAGAACGTTTAATGGGATTTGGTCATCGCGTTTACCGCGCCGAAGATCCACGTGCTCGTACGTTGCGTCGTACTGCTAAAGAGTTGAACGCACCTCGCTACCAAGTGGCAGAAGCACTTGAACAAGCAGCCCTTGCTGAATTGCGTGAGCGTCAACCAGATCGCGTTCTTGAAACAAACGTTGAATTCTGGGCGGCAATCATTCTTGATTATGCAGAAGTTCCACCTCATATGTTCACATCAATGTTCACGGCCGCCCGTACAGCGGGTTGGTCTGCACACATTCTTGAACAGAAGCGCTCTGGCCGCCTCGTTCGTCCTTCAGCGCGATACATCGGAGAAGGCCCACGTAAGCCACAAGATGTTAAGGGTTGGGATGACTCTGTAGCTTCGCTACATTCCTTCTAGTCGTTCTAAGTCTTCTGATTTATATCTCACTCTCTAGTTTTCCATGTAATTAGTGAGAGGATAAAGCATGGCTTCAACTGGCACCACGCATTCAATTATGTGGTTTCGTCGCGACCTTCGGATTGGCGATAACCCTGCGCTACTTGCGGCAATTGATGATGCAGTGTCCAATGGCGGGTCAGTTGTACCTGTTTTTATTCTTGATCCATCCCTCATTGGTGGTGCGGGTTCAAAACGTTTGGCATATCTAGGTCAATCTCTTCGCGCCCTAGATGAGTCACTCAACAATTCATTACATGTGTTAATTGGTGATCAAGTAGATGTGCTTAAAGAATTAATGAAACGATATAACGCAAAATCAGTTCACATTTCCGAAGAATTTGAACGGTATGGCGTGCAACGCGATCAGCGAATTGAAAAAGCTGGAATCACATTAGTGCGAACTGGATCTCCATACGCAGTTGCTCCAGGCCGCGTTCGCAAGCCCAGTGATGGAACTCCGTACAAGGTTTACACACCTTTTTATCGCGCATGGCGAGAACACGGTTGGCGCAAACCAGCTGCGACTCCACATGATCTTCCATTGGCTAAACCACTGGCCGGTGATCGTAATTTTCCGGATTGGCCGATGCCTGAGGGAGCAATATTGACTCCCGCAGGTGAAATTGCGGCGCTGCAAAGATTTAAATATTTCAAAAAGAATCTTTTAGATAATTATGATCAAGCCCGTAATTTGTCGGGTATTGATGGAACTAGCAAAATGAGCGCACATTTAAAATGGGGAGAAATTCATCCCAGAACTCTGATTGCCGATCTAGGGGCAACAACGGCACACGATACTTTTCGAAAAGAGATTGCATGGCGCGAGTTTTATGCAGACGTTCTCTTTCACAATCCTCATTCAGAGAAAGAGTATTACGCACCTCGATTTGCAGAAATGCGTTACAACAAACCAGATCGC
>CAIMSI010000109.1 GCA_903844115.1 uncultured Actinomycetes bacterium | reverse complement strand
CATGGAAGGCCAAGGTTCAGTGAGAACGAGATACCCACCATGCCCATCACCAAGCTCGGTTCCAGCATCGTCATAAAGTTTTGCAACAATTCCTGGAAGTGCTTTCATAGCGCTACCTGGCTTACAAGAAGTAATTCCTGGAAGAGGTGAAATCATTATTGCGCCCGTTTCAGTCTGCCACCATGTATCAACGATTGGGCAGCGATTGCCTCCAATAACTTCTCGATACCACATCCATGCTTCTGGATTAATTGGCTCACCTACTGATCCGAGCAAACGCAAAGAAGTGAGATCTGATGCGTTTGGAAATTCATCGCCCCATTTCATCCACGTGCGAATCAAAGTTGGAGCTGTGTAAAGAATTGAAACTTTATATTTTTCGATTATCTGGAAGATTCGATTTTTGCTTGGCGTATCAGGTGTTCCTTCATACATGACCTGAGTGGCGCCATTAATCATTGGGCCATATACAACATATGAATGGCCAGTAATCCAACCCACATCCGCCGTGCACCAGTAAACATCTTTTTCTGGCTTTAAATCAAAGACTATTTTATGTGTGTATGCAGTCTGCGTGAGGTAACCGCCGGTGGAATGAAAAATCCCCTTTGGCTTGGCGGTCGTACCTGATGTGTAAAGAATAAATAGAACATGCTCGGAATCGAAACTTTCCGCTTCGTGATCGGCGCTTTGGCGCTCAACAATCTCGTGCCACCAAATATCTCGACCAGAGTTCCATTCCACATCTTGGCCGGTGCGCTTTACCACAAGCACGTTCTTTACATTTGTTTCACCCTTAAGAGCTTCATCCACAGCAGGCTTCAGTGCAAATGCGGCGCCTTTACGGAATCCACCATCAGATGTAATAACAAGGGTCGCATCTGCATCTTGGATACGAGCAAGGAGTGAATCTGCAGAAAATCCACCGAACACAACTGAGTGTGCCGCGCCAAGACGCGCACAGGCCAACATTGCGACGGCAGCTTCTGGAATCATCGGCATGTAAATCGCAACTCGATCTCCCGCTTTAACACCGAGTTCAATAAGGGCATTTGTTGCTTTTTTAACATCATGCAGCATTTGTGCATATGTAATGGTGCGAGTATCACCAGGTTCGCCTTCAAAATAATATGCGACGCGATCTCCGCGGCCCTCAATGACGTGGCGATCTAAACAATTATAAGAAGCGTTGAGTTTTCCTCCGACAAACCATTTCGCAAATGGAACTTTCCATTCAAGAATTTCATCCCACTTTTTTGTCCAATGAAGTGATTCGGCTTGCTTTGCCCAGAACGCTAAACGATCGGCGCCTGCCTCTTCATAAATTCCTGGCTGTGCATTCGCCTGCGCAGCAAATTGCGCAGATGGCGGGAAGAGCCGATTTTCACTTCCGAGATTGTCGATGGACTCACTCGTATTCTTAGTGCTCACTCCCGAGAGGTTACACACCCCGAGTTATCCCCACCAGCGGTTTGCAATAATATTTTTTGCTCATTTTTTGCGTACTTTCAGCCTCGTTGGTTCACAGCTAATAATTGAAAATCTAGAAAGGAGAAAAAAATGCTTAGTTGGTTACGTTTGGCAGAAGCTGCAAGCCGAGTACATATCGTCAGTACATTGGTGAAGGTGGCAGCAAAGACAGCAAGGTTCCTCTTCCATTCCAATCTCGGGCTCATAGGGCTTTCCGCCCTTGCCGCTCGATTCGGACTCTAATGACCTGATTAGGAGCGCCGGTTTTCCAATCCGCCCCTAAATGTGGTGGGATTAGCCGTAAGGCTCACCGCCCAGTGTCGTGAATGGTGAAGTTTTACTGATTCACCTACAAGCGCACACTTGGGAGAAATAAATGGCCATTGCAACCCCTGAAATTTATGCAGAGATGCTCGACCGCGCGAAAGCCGGAGCTTTTGCATACCCAGCGGTTAACGTTTCATCTTCACAAACTCTAATCGGAGCAATCCGTGGATTCGCTGAAGCTGAATCAGATGGAATTATTCAAATCTCTTGGGGCGGTGCGGAATACCTTTCTGGCTCAACAGTGAAGAACATGGTTGATGGCGCAGTTGCGCTCGCTGAGTACGCACACGTCATTGCAAAGAATTACAACGTCAATATTGCTTTACATACCGATCACTGCCCAGCAGAAAAACTAGATGGCTTCATGCGCCCATTGCTCGCACTCGGTGCCGAGCGAGTGAAGGCTGGTCAACGCCCACTTTTCAATTCACATATGTGGGATGGCTCGGCTGTATCAATGCCAGAAAATATGACGATTGCTTCAGAATTAATTGATAAGTCAGTTGCCGCCCGCACAATTCTTGAAATTGAAATCGGCGTTGTTGGTGGAGAAGAAGATGGAATCGAAGCAAAGCACGATGCAAAACTTTATTCAACAGAAGAAGATGCAATCCTTACTGTTGAAACCCTTGGTAAGGGTGAGCGCGGTCGTTACATGGTTGCTGCAACATTCGGAAACGTTCACGGCGTTTACAAGCCAGGAAACGTTGTCCTTCAACCAAAGATTCTTCACACACTACAAACCGCTGTTGAAAAGAAATTTGGATATGCACCAGGAAGCAAGCCAATGGACCTAGTTTTCCATGGCGGTTCAGGTTCACTTCTCTCAGAAATCCGCGAAGCACTTGATTACGGTGTAATTAAAATGAATATCGACACCGACACTCAATATGCTTTTACCCGCCCAATCGTCGATCATATGTTCAAGAATTATGATGGCGTTCTCAAGGTCGAAGGCGAAGTTGGAAATAAGAAGCAATACGATCCACGTGCGTGGGGTAAGGCAGCGGAAGCTGGTCTTGCAAAGCGTATTGTTGAAGCTGCAACGGATCTCCGTTCCGTTGGCACATCCATGAAGAAGTAATTAACGAATTAATTAAGGGATAAAAATGCCTGCTTTAGTTTTGCTTGGTGCCCAATGGGGCGATGAGGGTAAGGGCAAAGCTACAGACCTACTCGGAGATCGCGTCGATTATGTCGTGCGCTATCAGGGCGGCAATAACGCTGGTCACACAGTTGTTATTGGAGACCAAAAATATGCACTGCACTTATTACCCTCTGGAATTCTTTCTCCAAACGTAGTTCCAGTTATTGGTAACGGTGTAGTGATTGATCCGTCGGTACTTCTAGAAGAAATACGCGGATTAAATGAACGCGGCATCAATACTTCTAAATTAAAGATTTCAACAAACGCACATTTGATTACGCCCTACCATCGCACCATCGATAAAGTTTCAGAACGCTTCCTTGGTAAATCCAAGATCGGTACAACTGGCCGAGGCATTGGACCGGCCTATGCGGACAAGATCAATCGCATCGGAATTCGCGTACAAGATCTTTTTGATCCATCGATTCTTCGACAAAAAATTGATGGCGCTCTTCGCGATAAGAACCAAGTTCTCATTAAGGTATTTAATCGCAAGGGACTAGAAGTTGATGAAGTGGTCACCGAATATCTTGCATACGCCGAACTTTTGCGCCCATATGTCTGCGACACAGTTTTGCTTCTGGATGAAGCTTTAAAGGCTGGCAAGACTGTTCTTCTTGAAGGTTCACAAGGAACACTGCTTGATGTGGATCACGGTACTTATCCATTCGTTACATCTTCTAACCCAACTGCTGGTGGTGCTTCAACTGGTTCCGGTATCGGGCCTACGAAGATCACAAAAGTTATTGGAATTCTTAAGGCTTACACAACACGGGTAGGTAGCGGACCTTTCCCAACAGAATTACTTGATGAAGATGGAGAAGCACTTCGTCGCATCGGCGGAGAAGTTGGTGTCACAACAGGGCGTAACCGTCGTTGTGGTTGGTTTGATGCACCAATCGCGCGTTATGCAACCCGCGTTAATGGGCTTACAGATTTCTTCCTTACAAAGCTTGACGTGCTTACTGGGTGGGAAAAGATTCCTGTCTGCGTTGCATATGACATCGATGGAGTTCGCGTTGAAGAACTTCCTGCTAGCCAAACTGATTTCCATCACGCAAAACCAATTTATGAATACATGCCTGGTTGGAAAGAAGATATTTCTAACTGTAAAAAGTTTGAAGATCTTCCAAAGAATGCACAGGATTACGTGAAATTCCTTGAAAAGATTTCAGGTGCTCCAATGTCAGCAATTGGCGTAGGCCCTGGCCGTAACCAGACCATTGTCGTAAAGGATTTTATTTAATCTAAGGAGTTGGCATTTGAGAGTTCTACTGATCGGCGCAGGTGGGCGCGAACACGCTCTCGCCGCCGCACTCAATAGAGACCCTCAGCTAGAAGAACTCCACGTAGCGCCGGGTAATCCGGGGATCGCTGCGATCGCTTTATGTCATCAAATTAACGTTGATGACAATAACGCTGTTATTGAATTAGCAAAGAAACTTCTTATTGATCTCATTGTCGTTGGCCCAGAAAAACCACTTGCAAATGGTCTGGCAGATGCATCTCGCGCCGCAGGAATCCCTTGTTTTGGTCCATCAAAAGCAGCAGCCCAACTTGAAGCCTCAAAAGATTTTGCAAAACAAGTAATGCGTGATGCTGGTGTACCGACAGCAAAGTTTTTCACATGCACAACGAAAGCAGAAATAGAAAAAGCACTTGATACCTTTGGTGCCCCATATGTCGTCAAGCATGATGGCCTTGCTGCCGGCAAGGGTGTTGTTGTGACTGATGACCGCGAATTCGCACTTGAACATGCTCTGCAATCATCGCAAGTAGTTATTGAAGAATTTCTTGATGGTCCAGAGGTTTCACTTTTTGGTATTTCTGATGGCCACAACATCGTTGCAATGCAACCAGCGCAAGATTTCAAACGCGCACTTGATGGAGATCTTGGCCCAAATACTGGGGGAATGGGTGCTTACTCCCCGCTTCCTTGGGCGCCGGATCAAATTATTGAAGAAACACTTACCAAGGTTCTAAATCCCACAATCAGAGAGATGGAAGCTCGCGGAACTCCATTTATCGGTTTGCTCTACGCAGGCCTTGCACTTACAAACAAAGGAACAAAAGTTATTGAGTTCAATGCGCGTTTTGGAGATCCAGAAACAGAGGTTTTACTTCCTCGTCTTAAAACTCCACTTGCTCAACTGTTGTTAAAGGCAGCCACCGGCAATCTCAAGGGTGAAACTTTAGATTGGTCAGATGATTCGGCAGTGACTGTAGTTCTTGCATCGAAGGGATATCCGGCAAACCCGGTCGTGGGTGAACCAATCATGGGCATTGCTCCCGTTGATGGCTCTCAAGTTTTCCACGCGGGCACAACGCTGCGAGATGGAATCTTGCATTCCTCAGGCGGTCGAGTTCTTGCTGTTACAGGAATTGGAGCCGACCTCACCGAAGCGCGCAATAAGGCTTACCGAGTTATCTCGGCCATTACCCTGCTAGGCAGCCATTACCGCAGCGATATCGCCCTAAACGCGTCGGTAGCCGAGAAAGGTAATTAAATGCTTTCAATATGCGAGAGAATTGTCCTATGAGCCTGCTCGCTAACCGTTACGCATCGGCGCAAATGCGCGAGATCTGGTCTCCTGAAGCAAAGATTATTAGCGAACGTAAATTGTGGATTGCAGTGATGCGCGCGCAATCAAAATTAGGACATGCAATTCCCGATTCAGTAATCGCAGATTATGAAAAAGTTTTAACAAAAGTAGATCTCATATCTATTGATGCTCGGGAAAAAACAACTCGTCACGATGTAAAAGCACGCATCGAAGAATTTAACGCACTCGCCGGGCATGAAGCCATTCATGCGGGAATGACAAGTAGAGACCTAACCGAGAATGTTGAAGCAATGCAGGTTCGCGATGGACTTGTCCTGGTTCGCGATCGCGTTGTTGCAGTTCTCGCTGTTCTTGGGGATCGTGCAACCCAATATATTGACCAACCGATTGCTGGTCGATCACACAATGTTCCAGCGCAAATCACAACGCTAGGAAAGCGATTCGCGACAACTGCCGAAGAGCTTTTATTCGCATACGAGCGTTTAGAAAATTTGATTGAACGTTATCCAATCCGTGGAATTAAAGGCCCGGTTGGAACATCCCAAGATTCAGTAGATCTTCTTGGTTCAACGCAATCCCACGCAAAACTTGAACAACTTATTGCTGCGCATCTTGGTTTTAATCGTGTTCTTGATTCAACCGGTCAGGTCTATCCCCGCTCATTTGATTTTGATGTTGTGACTTCACTTGTACAACTCGCCTCCGCCCCTTCTTCACTTGCAACATCAATTCGATTGATGGCTGGAGCTGAATTAGTTACAGAAGGATTTAAAGAAGGCCAAGTTGGTTCATCGGCAATGCCACACAAGATGAATACTCGTTCATGTGAACGCGTTAATGGGCTAGCTGTTGTTCTTCGTGGATATGCATCCATGATTGGTGAACTTGCAGGGGATCAATGGAATGAAGGCGATGTTTCATGCAGCGTTGTTCGCCGAGTTGCGCTCCCAGATGCGTTCTATGCAATCGATGGCCTCATTGAAACATTTCTCACTGTTCTAACTGAATTCGGTGCCTTCCCTGATGTAATTGCAGCCGAACTCACGCGCTATCTACCATTCCTTGCAACAACAAAGATTTTGATGGCTTCGGTTAAAGCAGGAGTCGGCCGCGAAGAAGCACATGAAGTTATTAAGCACCACGCTGTTGCAGCGGCTCTAGCAATTCGCAAAGGCCAGCCAAATGGAATGCTCGATGCAATTGGCGGGGATGCTCGAATCCCACTTTCAAAAGAAAATCTTGTTGCACTCATCTCCAAACCTTTGGAGTTCACCGGAGATGCACATGCACAAGTGGAGCGAATTGTTGCTCGCATCGATGCGATCACAAAAGCTCATGCTGCGGCAGCGCAGTACCGTCCCGGCTCTATTCGATGACCCTTGAAGGCTGGAAGCACTTTCGTTCCGGCAAGGTCCGCGACCTGTACACAAACGAAAACGGCGAACTTCTTCTCGTTGCTTCCGACCGCATCAGCGCATTTGATTACGTTCTCCCAACACCAATTCCAAATAAAGGAAAGTTGTTAACCCAGCTATCATTATTTTGGTTTGAATATTTGCAAGAAATAGTCCCGAACCACATTATTGCCAAAGCCGTTCCCGCAGAAGTTGAGGGCCGTGCCGTTATTGCAAAACCACTGAATATGTTTGCAATTGAATGTGTTGCACGCGGATATCTCACCGGCAGCGGATGGGTTGAATATCAAAATAGCCAGACCGTATGTGGAATCCCACTTCCGGCAGGTTTGCTCGATGGGTCTAAACTTCCCGAACCGATTTTCACTCCAGCGACAAAAGCCGACATCGGTGATCATGATGAAAATATTGATTTTGATCGCGCCGCTCAAATTGTAGGAGTAGAGAACGCACAAACCCTTCGCAAACTAACCCTGGCGTTGTATACAAAGGCTCACGATTACGCCGCCACTCGCGGAATAATTCTCGCTGATACTAAATTTGAATTTGGTACAGATGAAAGCGGTAATATCTGCCTAGGCGATGAAGCCTTAACGCCCGACTCTTCCCGTTTTTGGTCGGCTAATGAATGGAAACCAGGCGGATCTCAACCTTCCTTTGATAAGCAATATGTTCGTGATTGGTTGCTATCAAGTGGATGGGATCGTGCATCTGCGCCACCTGAGTTGCCAGAAGATGTCATTGCAAAGACGCAAGAACGCTACACAACTGCTTACACGCTACTTACAGGAAAGGCGTTAATTTAATGGCCATCATTGTTGTTGAGGTTATGTTAAAGCCAGAAATCTTGGATCCACAAGGCCAAGCAGTTGCATCCGCTCTTCCACGTCTAGGTTTTACCTTTGCAAAGTCAGTTCGACAAGGAAAGCGCTTTGAAATCGAAGTTGCTGGCGAGCCAACAGCAGAGCAATTAGCCGAAGTCGAAAAGGCCGCACACACTCTTCTTTCAAATCCTGTTATCGAAAATTTTGTTGTAAAGGTCGAAAAATAAGATGCGAATCGGTGTTGTCACATTTCCCGGTTCACTCGATGATCGATCAGCGCTGCGCGCAATTGAGCTAGCAGGCGGTGTAGCAGTTCCTCTTTTTCACGGTACAAATGATTTAAAAGAAGTTCAGGCAGTCATACTTCCTGGCGGATTTTCATACGGTGATTACCTTCGCTGCGGGGCAATCAGTCGCTTCTCTCCAATTATGGAATCAATCATCCTTGCAGCCGAGCACGGCTTTCCTGTTCTTGGCATTTGCAATGGTTTTCAAATTCTCTGTGAGTCACACCTACTTCCAGGTGCATTGACACGAAATGCTGATCTGCATTTTATCTGCGCCGATCAAAAAGTTTCTATAGAAAACATCAACACTCCATGGACACGTGGATACAAAAAAGGCCAAGAGATAGTAATTCCGATTAAAAATGGCGAAGGTTCTTTTCAATGTAGTGATGAGACGCTCAAAGAATTAGAGGATGAAGGCCGCGTTGTTCTTCGTTATGTTGGCAAGAATCCCAATGGTTCTCGTAATTTAATCGCAGGAATATCAAACAAACGTGGCAACGTGGTTGGGGTCATGCCTCACCCAGAACAAGCGGTTGAAAACCTCACGGGTCCAAGTGAAGATGGTTTGATGTTTTTCTCATCCATCTTAAAAGAATTGGTGAGCAAGTAATGGCGCTGGATACCGTTAAGAACGCGGAAGAAAATCCGAATGCGACCCAGCCATATAAAGAACTTGGCCTCAAAGACGATGAATACGCCAGCATCAAAGAGATTCTAGGTCGCCGCCCGACATCATCTGAACTGGCAATGTATTCGGTTATGTGGTCTGAACATTGCAGTTATAAATCTTCTAAAATTCACTTGAAACAATTTGGTGAAAAGGCCGTTAAATCTGAGGCCCTCCTCGTAGGTATCGGTGAAAATGCGGGCGTTGTTGATGTTGGACAGGGATACGCTGTCACATTCAAAATTGAATCCCACAACCACCCCAGCTATATCGAGCCATATCAAGGCGCAGCAACAGGCGTCGGTGGAATTGTTCGAGACATTCTCACAATGGGTGCCCGTCCTATTGCAGTGATGGATCCACTTCGCTTTGGTGATCCAGAAAATCCAGATACTCGCCGCGTATTGCCAGGAATTGTTTCTGGAATCGGTGGTTACGGTAATTGTCTTGGCTTGCCAAATATTGGTGGTGAAATTGTTTTCGATGATTCATATCAGGGAAATCCACTTGTCAATGCGCTCTGCATTGGAGTCATGAAACATGCTGATATCAAACTTGCCACTGCGCATGGCGCCGGAAACTTAGTTGTTCTTTTTGGGGCTAAAACCGGTGGAGATGGAATCGGCGGCGTATCTGTTCTTGCATCAGAAACTTTTAGCGACTCAAAATCTACAAAGAGGCCTGCAGTTCAAGTAGGAGATCCATTTGCTGAAAAAGTTTTGATTGAATGTTCGCTAGAAATCTTTAAAGAAGATCTCGTTATTGGAATCCAGGATCTTGGCGGCGCAGGGCTTTCTTGTGCAACATCTGAACTTGCTTCAGCTGGTAGCGGCGGTATGGATATTCGCCTAGAGACAGTGCCTCTTCGCGATCCATCCCTATCCCCAGAAGAAATCCTGATGAGTGAATCCCAAGAACGCATGTGCGCAATTGTTGAACCTTCTAAGTTAAAACGCTTTATGCAAATTTGTCGAAAGTGGGATGTCACCGCAACCGTTATCGGTGAAGTAACTACCGGTACGCGTTTGAACATTACATTCAATGGCGAGCTCATCGTCGATGTTCCACCTCGCACAGTTGCCCATGATGGACCTGTATACAACCGCCCAATTGCAAAGCCAAAGTATTTAGATTCACTCAAACCCGTTTCCGTTCCGCTTCCTACAACTCCAGATGAAATCAAAGCGGCAGTATTGAAGTTGATGGCCGCGCCAAATATGGCCGATAAATCCTGGGTAACAAATCAATATGATCGCTATGTTCAAGGAAACACAGTTCTCTCGCAACCTGAAGATTCTGGTGTTATTCGTATCGATACCAATACAAATCTAGGCGTTGCAATCTCAACTGACGCTAATGCACGTTGGTCTTACCTGAATCCCTATGAAGGTGCCAAGCTTGCATTGCTTGAATCATGTAGAAATATTGCAACAAATGGCGCCAAACCCCTTGCTGTCACAAACTGTTTGAACTTTGGTTCACCTGAAGATCCAGAAGTAATGTGGCAATTTTCTGAGACTGTTCGTGGATTAGCCGATGCTTGTTTGGAACTCGGACTCCCAGTAACAGGCGGAAACGTTTCCTTCTATAATCAGACGGGCTCTGTAGCAATTCTTCCAACACCCGTCATTGGCGTTCTTGGAGTTGTCCAGGATGTTACAAAGCGAACCCCTATGGGAATTAAACCTAATCAAGTAATTTATGTAATCGGAAACGCAGATGATAATTTCAGCGGATCTGAATGGGCATACATCCATGGAAAGCAGATTGGTGATCATTCACCCGTTGCAGATCTTGATATGGAGCAACGCTTGGTTAAGTTACTTCTTGAGGGTCAACCAATATTTGAAGCAGCTCATGATATTTCCAACGGGGGATTTGCTGCTTCGATTTCTGAAATGGTGATGCGTACAAATGTAGGTGCAACCATCACTCTTCAAGGAAATATTGCAGCAGAGTTATTGGCTGAAACTCCTGGTCGCGTCATTGTTGCGATTAATGAAAGTAGTACTAATGCAATTGTTGCTTTAGCCGGCAAATATCAAATTCCTGTTCGTCCAGTCGGCAATACTGGTGGAAATTTCCTCGCTATTAATGGCGCCGAAATTTCGATTGATGAATTGCGCGATGCAAATACCGGCGTCTTCGAAGCGCTCTTCGGTTAATGGCTAGAGATCCGCTGGTCCTAGAACAAGTGAAAGGGATACTAAACATCATCTCTGAACTCGCACCAGGCCACGCAGTTGAACTTCGTGTTCCGCCGTACGCTGCAATTCAATGTGTAGAAGGACCAAAGCACACTCGCGGAACACCTCCCAATGTTGTTGAGATGAATTGCGAAACGCTTTTTTCTCTTATAAAGGGTGAGATTAAATGGGGAGCTGCCATTGAAAGTGGCGCTATACACGCCTCAGGGGAGCGTTCAGACCTTGAAGCTTTATTTGCTTCCCTAACAATTAGGATGCACCCATGAGCCGGCGCGCGGATGGAAAACTAACAGCGGAAACATTCCCTGGTGAAAACGGCCAAGATGAATGTGGAGTTTTTGGTGTTTGGGCACCCGGAGAAGAAGTAGCAAAGTTAACGTTTTATGGTCTTTATGCCCTTCAACATCGTGGACAAGAATCTGCAGGAATTGCGACAAGTGATGGAAACCGAATTTTCGTTTACAAAGATATGGGCCTTGTTTCACAAGTATTTACTGAAAATGATTTAGCAACTCTTACCGGCCATCTTGCTATTGGTCATTGTCGTTACAGCACGACCGGGTCATCGACCTGGGCCAATGCCCAACCAACACTTCGTGCTACAAATTATGGAACCTTGGCGCTTGCCCACAATGGAAATCTCACTAATACCGGTGACCTCGCAGAATATCTTTCCAAGAATGTACCTGGACATGCTGACCATGCGAATCATGCAACAACTGATACTGAAATTATGACCGCGCTCATTGCATCGCAAGAAGGAAAGAGTTTTGAAAGTTCGGCTATTTCAGTTCTGCCAATGCTCAAAGGTGCTTTCTCAATCGTCTTTATGGACGAACATACTTTGTATGCTGCGCGCGATCGCCACGGTGTACGCCCACTTGTAATTGGCAAACTTGATCATGGTTGGGTTGTTGCATCTGAATCAGCAGCGCTAGATATCGTCGGTGCGGCATATGTTCGTGAAGTTGAACCTGGAGAATTTATTGCAATTGATGCCGATGGACTTCGCTCACATCGTTGGGCAGAAGCAACTCCCAAAGGTTGCATCTTTGAATACGTTTATCTTGCTCGCCCAGACACCGCTATTGCCGGACGAAATGTCCATGCAACCCGAGTCGAACTTGGCGCGCAACTTGCACGCGAACATCCAATTGATGCTGACATCGTTATCCCGGTTCCTGAATCTGGAACTCCAGCAGCTGTTGGATATGCACGCGAATCTGGAATTCCATATGGCGCAGGGTTGGTAAAGAATTCTTATGTTGGGCGAACATTTATTCAACCAAGCCAATTAATTCGGCAGCTTGGAATCAGATTAAAATTAAATCCACTTCGCGAAGTTATTGAAGGAAAACGTGTAATCGTTGTTGATGATTCAATCGTTCGTGGAAATACTCAACGCGCTCTGGTAAAGATGTTGCGCGAAGCAGGAGCACTTGAAATACACGTGCGTATCTCTAGTCCACCCGTTAAGTGGCCGTGCTACTACGGAATTGATTTCGCCTCACGCGCCGAATTGATTGCAGCAGGTCTTGAAGTGGACGATATTCGCCGCTCTATAGGCGCTGACTCACTCGGTTATGTTTCGATGGAAGGCCTCATCGCGGCAACCACTATCGCCGAAGATCGCCTCTGTACTGCATGCTTTACGGGCGAATACCCAATCCAAATTCCGGCTGATGTTTCATCTGGCAAGCACTTGTTAGAGATTGTGAATAATCACGAGTGAGTACGTATTCGCAAGCCGGGGTAGATATTGATGCAGGAGATATTGCTGTTCAATTAATGAAAAAGCATTTGGCTTCTGCTCGTCGCCCCGAAGTTGTCGGTGACATTGGTGGCTTCGCAGGACTATTTGATATTTCTGCAGCAAAATCCATGAAGCGTCCACTTCTGGCCACATCCACCGACGGAGTGGGAACAAAGACAGAGATTGCACGAGCTCTTGGCAAGTACGACACAATCGGTGAAGATTTAGTTGCAATGGTTGTTGATGACCTAGTTGTTTGTGGAGCGGAACCACTTTTTATGACCGATTACATTGCGGTCGGAAAAGTTTTCCCGGAACGTATCGCTGAAATTGTTTCCGGTATTGCAAAAGGTTGCGCAAAGTCAGGCACAGCATTAGTTGGAGGCGAAACCGCTGAACATCCTGGACTTCTCGGTGAGGATGAATTTGATATTGCGGGAGCTGCTACTGGAGTAGTGGATGCAGATAATTTGCTCGGTGAACATCGAGTTAAAAAGGGTGACGTCATCATTGCAATGCCAGCAAGTGGATTTCATGCAAATGGGTTTTCACTTGTTCGACACATTATTAAAACAAAAAAATTATCACTAGATTATGTAGTGAGTGAATACGGCAAAACCTCAGGCGAAGTTTTTCTCACCCCCACAGAAATTTATTCACTCGATTGCCTTGCGCTCTACAAAGCTCTGCAAGATAACATGCATGCATTTAGCCACATCACTGGCGGCGGAATTGCTGAGAACACCGCACGCGTGATCCCAAACCACTTGACTGCTGTTTATGATCGCACTTCTTGGTCGTTGCCAGTTGAAATGGAATTTATGGCGAATTTAGGTGCCGTTCCGGCCCACGATATGGAACGCACCTGGAACTGTGGAATCGGCATGAGCGCCATCGTGGCCCCATCAGAGGCAGACCGAGCCATTCGGACCTTGGCCGCCCGAGGAATGAAAGCCTGGGTTGCGGGTGTAATAAGTGAGCGTAAAGATGGCGATAGCGGGTCCACTTTGGAAGGCACCTACCAGGCGCGGTAACCTACCTCCCTGTAGAAAAGCGCAGATAGATAGTTAGATAGGAGGTCCGCCCATGGGTCGTGGCCGACAAAAAGCAAAAGCAACTCGTGTTGCACGTGATCTGAAATATTCAGCACAAGATATGGATCTTGAAAGTCTTGCCAAGGAACTTCATGGTGCTACTGGTGAGGATCAAAATCCTAAAGACGACGATCCGTTCGCCGAAGGCAACTACATTCGTCGCGCGTAATTAGATGCGCCCAACTCCGTACGTTGCTTCTCTGCGGGTTTATGAACCCGTCACTTCTTTTGAACCCGTCGAACAATTGCGTTGGAACTCTATTCCCATCACAACTTCTACTGGACAAGAAGAACAAGAGCGCGCACTTCTTCGCACTATCACTATTGAACCTCCATCACTTCGTCCTGATGGTGCGCACATAATTGAATTTGAAGGCGCTCGCTACGTTGCGCCTTGGTCAACGGCAACTCGTTGTTGGACCGCGTTAGATTCCTTTAAAGATTCTATTCCCGCTTCAATAGTTCGTTACTTCGTTCCATCCAATATGGAAGAAGCGATCCTGATTAATTCTGAAATCATGGAAGATAAGATTCCGCACATATTGACTGAGACTTGGTTGATTCCACCTCGCTGGTTTGGTCTTTTTGATCCAGATGAAAGATTGCGAGCACGAACCGATGATGGCCCGTATGTAGTTCACAGGACTTCTATCGCCAACGCTAAAAAGCGATGCATGCGATTACATGAGATTGTTGTAGCGTCATTTGGTGAAGGACCAGTCGAAGGTGAAATTGCTGATCTGCTCGAATGGCTAGATCTTTTCCATCCGGATTCACTTGTCGAATTAGATTACGGCGGCCTTGCAATATTTATGGAGCTTGCACTTCAAGATGAGGGCGGCCTTGAAGCCGATACTTCCGTCGAAGACTTACATCATTCACTCCGGGGCCTTGAACAAGGCAACGGCGCGATGGCTGGACACGGATATGAGGCTTTGATTAGCCGATGGAGGAAAATCTCTGCTTTTGAACAGTCCTCTTGATAAATTCGATAAATTCGATAAATAATCTTTAGCTCACGCTCAAATCTAAAGAAATAGCACTTGTCAGTAGCGCTTTCTCACAGGGATACTTCCACCCATAAGGTTCATATCGGTCAGAAATGGACATTTTGCTAAACGAGCTAAACGAGGGAGGGCAGCACTTGAGCGAACAAGAAGTTCTGCTGACTCCATCCGAGGTTGCGCACTTATTTCGTGTGGATCCAAAGACAGTTACTCGTTGGGCGAAAGCCGGCAAACTGACATCGATTAGAACATTGGGCGGCCATCGTCGCTACAAAGAGTCTGAAGTAAAGGCTCTTCTCAATACAGTTGTAAAGGAAGGTTGATCATGGTTAAAGAACCGAAAGAAGATCCGAAAGAAAAAATGCGTCAAGCGCTAGAAAAAAAGAAGAACGGAAGCGGAGCTGGACTTCAAGGCGGTCCTGCTGGTGGTTCCAAAGTTGGCGGAAGCCAAGCTGGTGGCGGAGCTCCAAAGATGTTCCGTCGCAAATCCGGCGCTGCCTGATTTACTGATTCTTCCTGCTTATGCAGATATCCAATGTTGATTACGCACTCCTGTTTATTGCGACCTTTGCTCTTGTCGGAGCTCTAACTCCACTTGCACGAAAAATTGCAATTAGCCAAGAAGTTTTTGATGCGCCTAATGTCGCTCACAAAACGCATAAGGAACCCGTGCCGTATCTCGGTGGAGTTGCAATCATTCTTGGCATTGGAGCCATTTCTTTTCTAGCTTTTATTTTTCGAGACGGAACATCAAAGCACTTTTGGTTAGAGACATCAGTGATGGGCCCAGCCTTGATTCTTGGAATCATCGGATTGTGGGATGACCTTAAGAATTTGCCACCTCTTCCTCGGTTTGTTGCTCAATCACTCGCAGGAATCTTTACTTCCGTAATTTTGATTGTGAGTAACACTGTTGGAACTCCAACTTCACACAAGTGGTTGGACGCCGTTATAACAACTCTTTGGATTGTTGGAATATGTAATTCCATTAATTTCTTTGACAATGTGGATGGCGGTGCTGCCGGAACCGTTGCGGTCTCCTCTACTGCCCTTGCAATTCTTGCTTTTAATGGCAATCAATATTTGATTACAGCTCTGGCCACTGTTACGTCAGGCGCGATGATTGGTTTTCTTCTTTGGAATAAGAGCCCAGCCCGTATTTATATGGGGGATGCAGGTGCTCTATTTCTTGGAATCCTTATTGCAACTTTGACCATTCGCCTGCATCCGGATGCTGAAACTAAGTGGACCTCCTTTGCTACGCCGGTATTGCTACTTGCTGTTCCCATCATGGATACATCAGTTGCAGTACTGACACGATTGCGCCGCGGGGCATCGCCATTTCAAGGTGGTCGTGATCATCTTTCGCATCGATTGGTTCGGGCCGGACTTACACGTCCAGTTTCAGCAGTAACCCTTTGGGTGCTCTCTGGTTTCTTTGCCTTAGGCGCAATTCTGATTCCACTTACGAGTAAATCGATAGAAGAGGTCATAGTTGGACTGGCTGCCGTGGCATGGATAGTCATTTTTTCTTTCTTTCTTCGTACGGATGATGAATAATCCGTGCCATGGCCATTAAACGTCTTCATCCTCATGCGGAGAGATTGCTCGCAGCGTTCCTTGCAATTTTAATTGTCTACGGAGCAATCATCGGATTCTCATCTCGCAGCAATACGTCGGCAAGTGATGCTCTTGATACAAAGCTTTCAAGTTCTATTTCACAAAAGCGTATAAATGTTTATACCCAAATTAGTTCGGTCGACCCGTTAAAAGGTGAAGCACGAGCACGCGTTGAACCATGGCCACTAGATGAGTCACTTGGTTATCCTTATCGAAGCGGGTGGATGCCTAAGCAAGATATTGCACTTCACGTCGATGCAGTCATTGGATCAAGTGCTAAAGGCGACAACCTTTATGTATTTCCAAAAGATGTACCCACTGGCGGAATTGACGTAGTCCTTGATGAAAAATCTGGAAGCGCACAATCCAATGTCTCACGCTACCCCTTTGATTCTTATACTTTTGAAGTACCGATGAGTGCCACATACACGGATGCAAAAGGACAAACGCAAGATCTTCCAATCCTCCCTCAGGATTACACAAAAGCAATTGATACTTTCCGAGTTGATATGAAGCATGTCCTGTGGACCGATTCCAATCGAGTTATATCAAGCGGTGATAAGAAATCTATTACTGATGCAACTGGTGAATACAACACGGGTATCGCTAACTCGATATTTACCGTTAGCCGTTCATCCTCAACACGAATCCTTACTTTTATTATTTTAATTTTGATGTTAACAGGACTTGCATCTGTGACAACCATGGCGCTCATGGTTGCAAGTACAAGGCGTCCACCAACGCTTTCAGCTCTTACTTGGGCAGCAGCACTTACCTTTGCACTTATTTCTTTGCGAGGTCTTTTCCCAGGTTCTCCACCAGTTGGAATTCTCATCGACAAGATCGTTTATTTTCCAACACTCCTGATTACTTTGGTCTGCTCACTTTCTATTTTGGTTATCTGGACTCGTCGAGACGATTATGTGAATTAGTGTGAGCAAGAAGAACGAAGTTGAGTTCACAATTTGGTTGCGTGAGCGCCAGACCGTTCTCCTTCGTGCCGCTAAGGCAATCTGCTTTGATACACAAAATGCAGAAGATGTTTTGCAGGAAGCACTAACCGACGTTTTCCAGCGTTGGAGCAAAGTGAGTGCTCATGAAAACCCCGAGGCTTATGTCATCCGAGTTATGGTTTCCAAGCACGCAGATATGCGCCGTAAATGGGCTCGTAGACGTTCTGAAAAAGAGACAACTTTTGAATTAGCTGAAAGTGTTCTTGAGATAGCGGATCAATCAGATGACGTTGTACAACGCCTCCTTGTGCAATCTGCGCTCAAATCCTTATCTGCAATCCAACGCGCAGTTCTAGTTCTTGTGTACGAGCATGGGTTTGTTCTTCGCGAAGTTGCCGAAGTTCTCGAGATTCCTATGGGAACGGCCGCATCACATTTAGCTCGTGGAAAAGCCGCCGTTGCTGCTTACTTAGAATTAGTCCCAGAATTTGAGAAGTCCATCAAGAAGGAGTTACCTTCAGGTGCCGCGAGCTCTTCTTATGAAGGCTATGGAAATAGTGGAAATAATGGAAATAGTGGAAATAGTGGAAATAATGTCTCAGAAATAGTTTTTGGAGAGGTGGTGGATGATGAGTGAAGTCGATCCATTAATCCGCCGCGAACTTCAATGGATGGCGTTAGGAGTTCTAGAAAATAGAGACCTGGCAACAATCATCATTGCCAAGGCAAAACGTCGCCGACTTCGCAAACTTTTAATTGCGTTGGGTTCAGTGCTGGCAGTAACCGTAGTTTCTGTCGGAATTTATGCAGTGTTTATGAATAATTCTACAAGTGTGACCATCGTCGGTAGCGCCGCCAATACCGGAGCAACCGGTTCACATGATTCGGCGGCAGTAGCTGCGCAGCAGATAACCGGATTAATTTCTGATTATCCAATCACGTGGGAGCAATCCATCGGTGACCTCGGTGCTATTTCCAAAGCAGCAGGACTCGGTGACACGCTCAGTGGGCTCACTGCTACAGGCTTAAAAGTGCAATGGACGCGTTGTTCAATCGGTGCTTGTCCCACAACTTGGATTCTTAATGTTAAGAACAATACTCAAGATATTGTTTCGGCTGCCCCGGCGCTAATGATTTATGTCGATCATGGTCCACTCACATCTTCGGCTAGACCGGTCACAGTCACATCTGGTTCTACGGCTTTGCTAGTGTTTACCTTTCCAGAATTCGCTAAAGGACTTACAGTTAGCGCCAATTCAACATGGCAATGGAACTGGTTCTTAACAGTTCCGCGCTAATATTCAGTCAATTAACGGAAGGCAAATTGTGAAAACCAACTCGAAGAATTCACTCGTTGCAATTGCAGCAATAGCGACGCTCTCAATGGCATTTTTTGCGCCATCAGCGAAAGCAGCAATCACCCTTCCTAAAGGTTCATGGCCTGTATGTGCAAGTGCCACCGACGCGTATTGCATTGAATCAGTAACTCTTACACCCGATGGTGGCAAGCCATCAATTCTCTCTTTTGGAACATCTGGCGCTGCTGCGGCTAATCCTGATGTCACCTCAGGTAAACCACTCGCTGGACATTGGGGATCTTCTGACTGGACTGCTGCAACTCTAGGCGCTGCCGGTTACGACGGAATATTTGTCGATGCCCATCAAGCAAATGATTATGTCCCATGGGTTTATGTCGATGTACAACCAGCTCTTGGTTCTGCTCTCGCTGTTCAGTCTGCGAATAAGAGTTATGCTGCAAACCTTGATAAGAATATAGCGATTGGCATCAAGCTTCATCTTGGAACAATTAAAACTGGCGTCACCTTTGGCGTTGGGCAAGATGTAACAACTGTTATTGCTGACACAAGTGGTCTTGCATCAATCGTAATTGACGGATACCCAACAACGGTTCCCGTTGCTGGTTCATCAAAGGATTGCAAAGGAACTGCTGGTAAAGCAGTTGCCCTCGTCAATCAATTCCAAAGTGTGATAGTTCCTCAAAATGATCCACTTGGATTTGGTATCGATGGGGCCGCAGGAAATCTTTATGTAGGTTCAAATGGAACTTGCTCACTTTCAACCCCAGTTTGGGACGCGGACTCAAAACATTTCCGCTACACATCTAGTGCGCCGGCGCTTTCACCCGACGGATCAAAAACAAATAAAGGTTTCTATCATGCAGTTATTTCATTTGCGGATGCAAAAGCGTATTGGGGGCTAGCAAAGCCGCAGGATGCCGCTCAAGCGCTAACCGTTTCCATCCTGACAAGTGCGGGTGGTTCTACTGCAGCAATTGCTACGGTTTCAGCAAAGAATAATTTCATCACTATTGACACAACCAATTTTGATTTCCCAGATGCGCTATTGGACATCGCTTTAAACCCAACGTACAACGGAACAAGCGCCGGTCCGGATGCGACAAACTCCAGTGCCGCCGCCAAGGCCACAGCGACAAGCGCCGCCGCCAAGGCCAATCAGAAGATCAAAGCGAATGTCTCTAAAACCTCCACAATTACCTGCGTGAAGGGCAAGTCGACCACCAAGGTCTCAGGCGTAAAACCCATCTGTCCAAAGGGCTACACCAAGAAATAGGCTCAATTCACCAATCTTTCTTGAAAGCCTGACCATAAAAGTCACCACTGGCGCATAAATACCGGCAAAATTCGCGGTGAGGTAAGGGAGATGCCATATCCATGGCACTACCTCATAGCCATAGGGGGCTTTACGTGAGAAAAATTAATCTTAAGAGCGGCACAGTTGTCGTCGCTGCGATAGCGCTTCTAGTGTCAGGCATTTTGCCGTCACATGCAGCGACTCTTCGCGTTCCAAAAACTTCATGGGCAGCATGCGCTGTTCAAAACGGCACTTACTGCGTCGAATCAGTAACCATCACAACCGCTCAAGGAAAAGTTGTTCCTTTGCAGTGGGTTAACACAGGCGTTGCAGTTCCTGCAGCTCAGCCAAACAACGGTATTTCATTTGCACCAGTTGCGAAGGTTGTTAACGGAGTTGTTAAGGGTAACGGTTGGTGGATGGATCAATACCAACGCGATGCACTTACATCTGGAACAGCCGTATATATGGATATCTCAACACTGATCGGTGGCGGAAAATATCCTGAAATTGGCGCAAAGTACGATTCAACAACAAAGTTGTTTGACGTTACTCGTCCACAAGATTCATTCACTCAGGTCGTTGATTGCTGGGATCCAGTAGCAAACAATTCATCCAAAAAGGCATTCAGTGATTGCTACAAGGGTGCGATTGCAGCCGTCAACCAAGGCGAAGTGAAGTTCATCTTCAATTACGCAAGTCCTGCTGAAGCTGCAGCTGCTGCAAAAGATTTCTCAACATCAACTTGGGTTGATCTGAAGGATCTTGCAAACACACAACAGCAACCAGCATTCAACTCAAAGTATGATGCGACTGCAAAGACTTTCTCTAAGACAGAACCTTTGTACACACCAATTTGGGTAACAAATAATTCATTGGTTAATGGTTGGGATGTCGCTGGTACACCAGCAACTGCTCCATCAACCGGCAACACTGTTCCTGCAGCGAGTGCATCACCAGATCCAAGTGCATCACCAGATCCAAGTGCATCACCTTCAGCAACCGCAGCAGCTGGAACAGCAGCTACAGATGTAACAGCCGCTACATCAGTACCTGGTACTGATGGCGTTGCCCCTGCTCCGCTTGCTCCAAACGAACAAACAACAGTGCAGGCTCCAGTTGAAGCTGGTCGTGCTCTTGTTGGACGTTGGACCACTCCAATGTGGAACTCACTTGGTCTTGGATCACTTGGTTATGACGGACTTTTTGTTGATGCAAAAGCAGCCAACGAATTCGTTAACCACGTCATGATCGATGTTGTGCCAACACTTACCGGTGCTGACAACAAGGCAAGCCTTGCTGGTCAGCCAGGAAACAAGTCTTACGCAGTAAGCCTTGATTCCGACATCGTCATCTCAGTAACAGTTCGCACTGGTGATATTCATACCGGCGTAACAGTTGCAGTTGGTGTTGATACAACAGTGACAACACAAAAGATGCCTGATTTCACAAAGCTCACTATTACCGGAACTGCAGTAAACGTTCCGCTAGCTAAGTCTGCTGCAGATTGCACAGGCGAAGCAGGTGTTGCTAAAGCTCTTGTACGTCAGTTCCAAACACTGATTGTCGTGCAAAATGACACTGCAGGATTTGGTGTCGACGGCACAACCGGAAATATGTACGTGGGATCAAACGGCGTTTGCTCTTTGACGACACCTACATGGGATGCAACCAACAAGACATTCTCTTGGACCGCTGCAGCTCCACACTTTGCTCCAGACGGAACAACGCAAAACCTTGGTTTCTACAAGGCAGTTATTCCTTTCCAGGATGCAGCAGTTCTATGGGGTCTGACAAATCCAGCTGACGCAGCAACAGCTCTTACAGTTTCTGTAACAACAGAAGCCGGTGGATCTACAGCAGCAATCAGCACAGTCTCTGCGAAGAACGGAAATATCATTATCGATACTTCTGGCTTCGGATACTCAAAGCCTAAGTTGATGATCAAGATTAAGAAGGGCTACAAGCCTTCTGCTAAGAAGATCTCAACTCTTCCAGCTCCTAAGTACACAATCACTTGTGCACTCGGTGCTACAACCAAGAAGGTAGTTGGAACAGCTCCAGCTTGCCCTAAGGGTTATGTGAAGGTTGGCGCACGCCGCTAGTCCGGCGTAACACGTAAACCCCCGAGGGAAATTGTTCTCTCAGTCTGGAAACCGAGGCTGAGAGAACATCCCAATTTAAGACTTCAGCCATCCCGAGGAGACAGTATGAATAAAAGGACTTTCGTCGTATTCGCATTAGCAATATCCCTCCTCGTACCAACTCTCGCCAAAGCTGCGGTTTATCCAGAAGGCGTCGCCGCTCCAAATCGCCCTTGCGTCGGTACTGGTGGAACTGCAACAGATCCGCTTAATCAAAAGCAAATGGTTTGCAAGGATGACCGCGGGATTCTTACCTGGCAATATGCAGATGGAACTATCTCAACTGACAATATTGGATGGGCACAATCAGATTACAAAGCTCTTAACGATGAACAATGGATGCCACCGCGCCCCGCAGAAGCTGGTCAAGGAAAGCAAGCACTTCTTGTAAGCGAAAAGATGGTAAACGGCGCAAATTATTCTTTTTATGAACACATGAATTTGGATTCATCCGGCAAAGTCACGCAAGTAATTGCCTGCACGTCGACCACCGATTCCCGCTGCGCTTTCACATCAAGTAGTCATGAATTTGCTCAATCAATCATGCAACTCTGTGCGTCAGCTTCCGCAACCGATTGTGTTGAAGGCATTACCGCAACAGATGAATCAGGCAAAGCGCTCGATGTAACACCTGCAGGTTCTTTTCCATCAGCAAGCCCACAATTTTTCACAGGCGATTCATCCGTCTACCTTCCAAGTGGCGGTGGATCTATACTCGTAAATATTCCTGATGCAAAGCACGATGGCGGTACGCAATACATGGCAACCGTTCTTGTCCGCTCTCAAAGAGTTTCAGCAGCAAAGTTCAATCTTCAAAGCATCTCTGCAAGCATTAATGCGGTAAAACTCATCAATGGACGGTACTTCGATCAACTCCTTGCCGAGGATGCAAGCCTTTATCACGATGCAAACCGAAATATTGGGCTCAATGCAAATGCAAACGAAATGGGCTGTCTTGCAATGTCTTCCGCACAATGTGCATCCGCATTTCCGCTCCCAATGAACATCCGCTTTGGTGTGAAATATCGCCTTTCCCGCCAACTCCAAGGCTGGTTCCATGGGCGTATGAAGTCTCCAGCATCAACAATCAAGACAAGTAATTCTGGATCCCAAATTTCAGTAACAGCACTACCTATTAAGGTTCCTTCAAGCCAGGTTTACGTTTCTACTCCCGACCTCCCACAGGGAATTATTGACTTCTACAAGACCCACTCTTCCTGGGGTGGCGAAAGTCTTCGGTGGCCAACAAACCTACCTCAAGGCGCTGATCTCACTGAGCAGGAGATGACGCTCGATGGATTAAAGAACATTACTTATAGTCACATTCTCTCTGGATATAACGCAACAGGCATGGAGGAGTATTTACTTTGGCTCCCACTGTTCAAGGATGTTGCAACCGTTGAACCAACCGAGTGGTCGTTTCGCACAATGGAAAATAACGGCAACGATCAAATGGGCAAGTGTGCAACGCAAGCAAGTGGCCCCGCAGGTTTGGTCATGACAAATGCCTCTGTCTATCTCGATGGCCCACCAGAGTTCAACACAGCAGAAGGATCTCTTCAATACAAGGTCGCTGCAACGCACTTTGAACCGGATGGAAAAACACCATTCCTCGGAACTTATGACCTCGTCATG
>CAIMSI010000108.1 GCA_903844115.1 uncultured Actinomycetes bacterium | reverse complement strand
GGGTGTTAAATTCTGCGAGAGTGCGTAAATACATCACCATTCCACCGGTGGTGAGTTTGGCTGTGACCGGAGTTCCTGAATCTTTGAATTTTAGCGATGCGGCATGGTCTACCGGATCTACAAAAGGAATGGACAAGGCAGCGCCAATCTCGCGCGCCAATCCCCTGATGCTCAACGCATATCCACGATCTGGATTTACAGCAACATCAAAAACGGTGTCTCTAATTTGTAGAAGTTCGATGGCATCGGCGCCTGGCTTTCCAGCTCCAGCAGGAAGAACAATAATCCCTGAATGATCTTCACCCATTCCAAGTTCCTTGGCAGAACAAATCATTCCATTAGAAGTGTGTCCGTAAGTTTCGCGTGCGGCAATCACAAATCCTCCCGGAAGAACCGCACCGGGTAATGACGCCACAACTAGATCGCCCACTTCAAAATTTTGGGCCCCACATATAACAAAACGTGTTTCTTTCTCTCCACAATCTAAACCGACGTATCGAATCGGCTTCTTTTGCCCTTCAACCTGAACAATTGAAAGGACGCAAGCTACGACTAGTGGGCCAGTGAGATCTTCCCCTTGTGCGATTACCTCTTCTACTTCAAAACCGACACGAACAAGAGCAGATGCAATCGCCTCATCCGTGATTGATGCAGGTAATTTTACAAATTCACTAATCCAGGACCGAGGTGCGCGCATTACAACCCCAATCCAAAGGATCGACTAAAGCGAATGTCGCCCTCAACTATGTCATGCATATCCTTAATTCCTTGACGAACCATCAACGTTCTTTCTAATCCCATGCCGAATGCAAAACCACTGTAAACGCTTGTATCTATCCCGCAAGTTTCAAGAACTTTTGGATTCACCATTCCACAACCGCCCCATTCAATCCAACGATTGTTAAACCAAACATCGACTTCAGCACTGGGTTCAGTGAATGGGAAAAATGATGGACGCAAACGCGTAATCGCATCTGGTCCGAACATCTTTGCAGCAAAATCATCGAGGGCACCCTTGAGGTGAGCCATCGAAATATCTTTATCGATGACAAGCCCCTCTACCTGACTAAAGACAGGGCTGTGGGTGGAGTCCAGCTCATCTGCTCTGAAAGTCCGCCCGGGAGAAACAATGTAAATGGGAGGCTCTTGGGTCAACATGGTTCGCACTTGAACAGGAGATGTATGCGTACGCAGAACCAAGCCGGATTCAACCGGTTCGATGAAAAAAGTATCTTGCATTGTGCGTGCAGGATGATCAGCGGGAATATTGAGTGAATCAAAATTGAGCCATCCAGCTTCTAGCTCAGGTCCTTCTGCGATTGAATACCCTTGGCTCAAGAAATAATCTGATACTTCGTTCTTGATGACGGTAAGAGGATGCAGCCCACCTTTGTGTGAATTACCAGCAGGCAGAGTTACATCAACAACTTCTTCTAGTAGGACTTTTGCATCACGTTCTATTTCCAACTGTTGTTGAGCAGCTGTGAATGCGGCGCCAATCGAGGCTTTAGCCTGTCCTAATACTTTGCCAAATTCGGCGCGTTCGGTGGCTTCAATAGAACCTAAACTTTGATTGAGTTTGGCAATCGCTGACTTGTCTCCAACATGCTCAATTTTGACTGCCTTGAGTTCTTCCAGGCTCTTTGCACCGGTAATAGCTGCCAACGCTTGCTTGGCTGCTGATTCGATAGCGGAGACTGAAAGGCTCATAATCCGCCAATCTTACTCAATAGTTAATGAGATACGTGGAACATTGCAATAGCAGCGGCGCTAGCCACATTGAAGCTTTCCGCATAGCCCTTCATTGGGATGCTCACAATCTCTACCCCCGATGGCAAATTAGGAATACCACGAGCTTCATTTCCAAATATCAGTACTACTTCAGTCATTGGCTTGATGTCCATCAATGATTTGTTGCCGACCCCATCGAAGGCGAGAAGCGTCCGGTTTTGCGCCCATTCGATAAGTGATTGGATCGAGACACCTTCCACAACAGGGATATTCCAAAGTGATCCAGCGGTCGAACGCACAACCTTCGGGCTAAATACATCGACACTTAAATCAGAAAAGACAACAGCATCAAAGCCACAAGCATCTGCGGTACGAATAGCCGTCCCAGCGTTACCTGGATCTTGCAGTTGCCAGAAGTAGGCAATCTTTTTCGCGGTTGAAATGGTTGTCAGGTCGTGCGGCAGGTATTTACACAGAGCCAGAACGCCTTGTGGGGATTGTGTGTCTGTCATGGCGCCCATTACTGCGTCACTGACGTTAACCACATCGTGTTCGGTTAGTTCAGCCGAAAATTCCTCTTCTAACTTAAGTCGGCCCAGCGCTGTAACAAATATTTTTTGAATATGTGGTGCGAATTCAGAGTGTGGACTTAGTGCTCCTCGCAGAGATTGCATTCCGTCGGCGACAAAAACGTGTTCGCTATTACGTATTTTTTTGCCACGAGAACCCAAAAGAGCCTTCACTCGCTCCACATGGGGCGAATGAAGGCTCGTAATCTCTTGATGAGACATCGGTAAATTAAACGGTTACGTGCTTGCGAGCTACCTCGACGAGTGTTGCGAATGCAGCAGGATCGTTAGTAGCAAGTTCTGATAGGACGCGACGATCAACTTCGATGCCAGCTTCCTTGAGACCTTGGATGAAACGGTTATAGGTCATTCCATTTGCACGAACGCCAGCATTAATGCGCTGGATCCAAAGGCGACGGAAGTCACCCTTCTTGTCCTTGCGATGATCAAAGGCGTAAACCATTGAGTGGGTAACTTGTTCTTTCGCCTTTGAAAAAAGACGTGAACGTTGTCCACGATAACCAGAGGCACGCTCCAGTGTTGTACGGCGTTTCTTCGCCGCATGCATACCGCGCTTTACTCTTGCCATAGTTCGCTACCCCTTACTTCAACCCAAGCATGCGCTTGGCTGTAAATGATGATGGAGCTTTTGCAACACCGTCTTTACTCAAGCGTCGTGTGACGCGAGAAGACTTGTGCTCCAAAAGGTGGCGCTTACCTGCGCGCTCGTGCATGACTTTGCCGGTACCTGTAAGGCGGAAGGTTTTCTTCGCCCCACTGTGGGTTTTCATCTTTGGCATGTATATCTCCTGTCTTAACTGAGCTGCTCGTTACTGAGCTACTTCAGTTTCCTTCTCAGTGCTGATTGGGTCAGCGACTGAAGCCTGTTGTGGTGCTGCCTTCTTTTCTGACTTTTCTGACTTTTCGGACTTTTCTGACTTCTTCTGGGTCGCCTTCTTCACAGTTGGTCCCAAAACCATTGTCATGCTTCGTCCCTCTTTTTTAGGGGCAAACTCGACAACTGCAATCTCTACAAGTTCTTCTGCAAGCTTCATCAAAAGACGGTAACCCATCTCTGGACGTGTTTGTTCTCTTCCACGGAATTGAACAGTGACCTTTACTTTGTCCCCACCCTTAAGAAACTTTTCGATGTGATTTCGCTTAGTTTCATAATCATGTGGTTCAATCTTTAGGCCCAGACGCATTTCCTTCACAACGATATGAGTTTGGTTCTGTCGTGCCTCGCGTGCTTTTTGAGCGACTTCGTACTTATATTTTCCGAAATCCATCACTTTGCAAACTGGCGGAGTGGCATCGGGAGAAATTTCAACGAGATCAAGACCGACCTCATCTGCCATTTCTAAAGCTTTATCGGTATCGACGATTCCGATTTGCTCTCCTGAATAACCAATCAAACGAACTTGTGGAACACGAATTCGATCGTTGATTCGTAAATCTGCGCTGATAACTGCAACCTTTCCGTACGTGAATGAGACCTTTACTTCACAAGTAACAAGATTGCCGCAAAAGGCGCGAAGCACACGAATGTGCAGACGGTTTCTTTACAGAAACCCTCTCGAGTCTTGACCAGATTATTCGGCCCACCGCATAAAGCGGGAGCTCTCGAACAATCAAGGTGGGAGCGGCAAGCTCCACTTGATTCTCGAATCTTAGCCCAGGGGGGCTAAATCCAGAAATCGAGTTAAATCAGCCTGCTACCGCGTGAAAACCACCATCAACATGGATGATTTCACCTGTGGTTTTTGGGAGCCAATCGGAAAGCAAGGCACAAGCACCCTGTGCTGCTGGAACTGGATCAGAGACATCCCATTTCATAGGAGCTCGCTCATCCCAAAGGTGTTCAAACATTTCAAAGCCAGGAATAGATTTCGCGGCAATAGTCTTGAGAGGTCCAGCCGCAATCAAATTAACGCGGATATTTTCTTTTCCAAGTTCGCGGGCCAAGTATCGAGTTGTCGCCTCGAGAGCTGCTTTTGAAACGCCCATCCAATCGTAAGCCGGGAATGCAATTGTCGCATCAAAATCTAAACCGACAATGCTTGCACCTTCTGGTTTAAATAAAGGGCGGCAAGCCATGGTGAGGGACTTTAATGAAAATGCAGATACCTGTACGGCCGTTGCAACGTCCTCCCACGGAGTTTGTAGGAATTTACCACCAAGAGCGGTTTCAGGAGCAAATGCAATTGAATGTACTACGCCATCAACATGAGGCATGTGTTCAGCAACTTTTGATGCAAAAGTATCTAGATGTTCTTGATTTGTAACATCCAGCTCAAGAACTTCCACAGGTTTGGGCAAACGTGAAGCGATTCGCGTAGTTAGGGACAGACCGCGGCCAAAGCCAGTCAATATGACATTAGCGCCTTCTTCTTGTGCCAGCCGAGCTATATGAAAAGCAATGGAACCATCCGTAAGTACTCCGGTTACCACAATATTCTTCTTGGATAAAAGTCCCACTAGTGCCCCATTCCTAATCCGCCATCTACCGGGATTACTGCTCCGGTGATGTATTGCCCTTGTTTCGAAGCTAAGAATGTAGCAACGCCAGCTATTTCCTCTGGTGAACAAAATCTCCCTAAAGGAATCTGATCAACATATTTTGACCGCAACTCTTGCGATAGCCCCGACGTCATATCGGTCTCAACAAACCCGGGTGCAATCACATTGAATGTGATGTTGCGACTGCCATATTCGCGTGCAAAAGATCGTGCCATGCCGATGAGGCCTGACTTGGTGGAAGCGTAATTTACTTGACCAGCCGAACCAAGAAGTCCCACCACTGAACCTACAAAAATAACTCGGCCACTTTTCTTCTTCATCATTCCGGAGAGAACTTTTTGGGTAGTACGAAAAGCTCCCGTGAGATTAGTGTCGACTACAGATTGAAAATCCTCATCACTCATCCGAAGCGATAGGCCATCCTTGGTAATACCTGCATTCGCAACCAAAACATCAACCGCGCCATATTTAGTTTCGATTTCCTTGAAAGCCGAAGCAACGCTCTCGGCATCTGTAACATCCATGATTACTCCGGGAAAACCATCAGGTGCCACTCCAGAGCGATGAGAAACAATCACCGTATCTCCAGCTGCCTCAAAGGCTCGAGCAATTGCAAGACCAATTCCCCGATTGCCACCTGTTACCAGAACAATTCGAACCTCTTGTGTGTCGGTGGTCATAGGGAGAAAAATACCCGTTACTCCCCCGTAGAGCACTATCAGGCTCGTTGGTATTCAAGAAAAAATACCTTGGCTTCTCTGTACCCTTAGGTATGGGTAAAAAAGAAGCGGTAAGCATCACTTCAGCTCAATCAAGCCTCAGCAAGGATCAATCTGGCAGAGCGCGGAGATACTTCATTTCTATGATGATTCGTACCGCTTGCTTCATTCTTACAGTCATTTTGCCAAGCCCGTACAGGTGGATTGCTCTTAGTGGAGCGCTACTTCTGCCATACGTTGCCGTGATTGTTGCAAACGCAGGTAGAGAAACAATTCAAGGTAGCACTGTATTTTTTGATGAGAATATGAAAGCTATATCAGACGGTAAAACCGATCGCGCGTAGTTGCTCGCGACCATCATCAGAAATCTTGTTTGGTGCCCACGCTGGCATCCAAACCCAATTGATTTTCACATCACTCGTGAGGTCCTGAAGAACTGAACGAGTCTGATCCTCAATCACATCTTGTAGCGGGCAAGCCGCTGATGTGAGAGTCATATCAAGGATTGCAATATTGCTCTCATCAACTCTTAAATCATAAACAAGACCTAGGTCGATGACATTGATTCCTAGTTCAGGATCAATCACATCTTTCATCGCCTCTGTTATGTCATCTATGGAAGCTATCTGCGTCATGCTTTCTCCGATCCATCGATTGCTTGTACTGAAGCATCCTTGAATGCCATCCACCCCAACAACGCGCATTTTACGCGAGCGGGAAATTTAGAAACACCGGCAAGGGCAACGGCGTCTTCAAGAATATTCTCATCACCCTTCATTGTTCCCTTGCTAGCCATGAGTTGTGAAAAATTGTCCAAAATCTTGTAAGCATCAGCAACGCTTTTACCCATTACTAATTCGGTCATTATGGAAGTACTCGCTTGCGAGATCGAACACCCCACACCGTCCCATGAAATATCAGAGACAATTCCACCGTCTACGCTCAGATTAAGAGTTACTTCATCTCCGCAACTTGGATTTACATGATGAACTTGCGCATCTTTAGTTTCTGACAAGCCCTTGTGCTGTGGGCGTTTGTAATGATCAAGGATCACTTCTTGGTAAAGAGAATCTAGTTCCATAAAGCTATGCCACCTTAAAATATTCTTGTGCCGAAATAATTCCTACAACAAGAGCATCGACATCAGCCATCGTGTTATATATGTAAAAAGAAGCACGGGTAGTTCCAGCTATTCCATACTTCTTCATGAGCGGCCATGCGCAATGGTGGCCGGTACGAACCGCGATGCCATACTGGTCTAGAACTTGTCCAACATCATGAGGATGAATTCCATCAACGGTAAATGAAAGTACTGCGCCGCGTTGTTCGGGAGTTGATGGTCCAATAATAGTGACACCCGGAATGGCAGAAATTTTTTCCAACCCGTATTGAGTTAATTCCATCTCCCATGCGTGAACATTTTCCATGCCGATCTTCGTCAGGTATTGCAACGCAGCACCAAGTCCAACGGCGCCGGCCATATTTGGAACACCGGCTTCAAATTTTCGTGGTGCCGGAGCCCAAGTAGCCTCTGACATAGTGACTGATTCGATCATTGATCCACCATAGAGAAACGGCTCCATTTGTGCGAGCAGCTCACTTCGACCCCAGAGAATTCCTATTCCAGTTGGACCTAGCGTCTTGTGGCCTGAGAAAGCTAGAAAGTCCACACCCAAAGATTTAACATTCACCGCGAAATGTGGAACGGATTGGCAACCATCGAGAATAGTTATTGCATTCACTTTTTTAGCGGCGACCACGATTTGTGCAACATCGTTTACCGTACCGAGAACATTTGATTGATGAGTAAATGCCACTATTTTCGTGGAGCTATCAATGATCGTTTCTAACGTTGAATAATCTAGCCGACCCTCAGTGGTTACTGGAATCCACTTCAAAGTGGCGCCAGTTCTACGTGCAAGTTGCTGCCAAGGAATGAGGTTCGCGTGGTGCTCCATCTCTGAAACAACGATGGAATCACCGTGCGAAAGTGCGAACCGAGAACCAGGCAAAGAGTTACCAAATGAATAGGCAAGAGCATTTAAACTTTCAGTAGCGCTCTTTGTAAAAATGACTTCATCAATATCGGCGCCAATAAAATCGGCAACGATTTGCCTTGCACCTTCGTAGGCAGCGTCGGCTTCTTCAGCAAGAAGATGCGCACCCCGATGAACCGCGGCGTTGTCATGTTCATAAAAATATGATTGGGCGTCGATGACTGATTTTGGTTTCTGACTAGTGGCACCACTGTCCAGGTAAACGAGCTATTTCCCACCACGCATTGAACGCTGAAGAATTGGGAAATCCTTCTTGAGTAGCTCTACGTTCAGCGCGGTGGTTTTCATAAGGATTATTTGTTACGCAGTTACGTACTCTGCATAACCCTTCTCCTCAAGCTTGTCAGCTAATTCAGCTCCGCCCTCTTCAACAATTCGGCCAGCTGCAAACACGTGCACGTAATCTGGCTTGATATAGCGAAGAATCCGGGTGTAGTGAGTGATCAACATGATGCCGATATCTTGTGTTTGCTTCACACGATTGACACCTTCAGAAACAATACGCAACGCATCGACATCAAGACCAGAATCGGTCTCATCGAGAATTGCGATTTTTGGCTTAAGTAATTCCATTTGTAGGATCTCATGGCGCTTCTTTTCGCCTCCAGAGAATCCTTCATTCACGTTTCGCTCAGCGAAAGCTGGATCCATGTTGAGGGAGGCCATAGCTTCCTTCACTTCACCAACCCAAGTACGAACTTTAGGTGCTTCTCCGCGAATTGCTGTCGCAGCAGTACGAAGGAAGTTTGAAACTGATACTCCTGGCACTTCTACGGGATACTGCATTGCTAGAAATAATCCAGCCTTTGCTCGCTCATCGACTCGCATTTCAAGAACATCTACACCATCTAGCAGAACAGATCCGCCAGTGATGGTGTACTTGGGATGTCCTGCAATCGAATAAGCAAGTGTGGATTTGCCCGAACCATTTGGCCCCATTATTGCGTGCGTCTCCCCTGACTTGATGGTCAGATCTACGCCGCGAAGGATTTGCTTCATACCTTCATCAGTAGAAACTGCTACTTGAAGATTTTTGATTTCTAGTGTGCTCATGATTATCCGATCTCTACTGTGTCGCCGTTATCGATAACGGAAAACGTTTCTAGGGGTTCAACTGCCGGTGGTGTTAGTGCCTTGCCTGTACGAAGATCGAACTCTGCTCCGTGAAGCCAACATTCAATTTTGTAATCAGTGATATCGCCCTCTGCAAGAGAGGCTTCTGCATGGGAACAAGTGTCCGCTACAGCAAACACTTCATCCTTGATCCGAACCACACATACTGGTGTCTGGTTGATCATGATCTGACGTGGCTTATTTTCCAGAAGTTCTGACTTGTTAAAGGTAACCATTACGCCGATGCCTTCTCAAGCTCATTTTCAATACGAGCCATGATGCGCTCTTCAATTTCGGGTAGCCCCAATTTCGAAACAATCTCGAGGAAAAAACCTCTAATTACTAATTGCCGAGCAATATTTGCTGGGATTCCTCTTGATTGCAAATAGAAAAGCTGCTCGTCATCAAATCGCCCTGTGGTGCTGGCATGGCCGGCTCCTACAATTTCACCTGTTTCAATTTCAAGATTTGGAACAGAATCTGCGCGCGCTCCATCTGAAAGTAGAAGATTGCGATTTACTTCATATGTATCCGTACCTTCAGCGTTTGCTCTTATGTAGACATCGCCAAACCATACGGTGCGAGCCTTGTCGCCACTGAGGGCACCTTTATAGTTCACACGCGATTTGGCATAACCGATGTTGTGATCTACGTGAATGCGATGTTCTAGATGCTGTCCACTTGTTGCAAAGTAGATTCCAGATAGTTCCGCGCTGGCTCCGGCACCTGAATACTCGACTGTTGGGAGAAGACGTACAAGTGAGCCGCCAAGAGTAATGACTGTCGAATTGAACGTTGCATCCTTGCCGATTACCGCATGGTGATGACCCAGGTGAACCGCATCGCTTTCCCATTCTTGGAGGGAAACGAAATTAAGTTGGGAGCCTGTATCCAAGACCATCTCAATTTCTTCAGCCAATGTTATTGACCCTACATTCTCGACAACTATTGTTGCCCGGCTATTTGCGCCCATAAGAATTTCGGTGCGTGACACTTCTGGATCAAGAGATTCCACAGTTCGCGCCAAGAAGATAGGCTCAGAAATTTCTGCATTTGCGGCCACTTCTATGCGAAGCACTTTGGAAGCCATTTCGCGGACGCGAAGGGAAACTAGATCTTCCGTTTTCGAATCAATAGGAGCATCTTTTGCATCCACAATAGAAATCACGACACCCGCAACGGTTTTGGAATTACCTAACGAGACTCGAGAAGTCAGCTTCACATCAAGATCGTGTAAACCTCGAAGCTTGGCAAGTGGAGTAAAACGCCACAACTCTTCACGAGAAGTAGGGGTGTGAGGGGCTAGAAGGTTGGAATTAAGTGATGTTATTGACATTAACCGACTGCGCCTTCCATCTGAAGTTCGATGAGTCGATTCAATTCCAACGCATATTCCATTGGAAGCTCGCGAGCAATCGGCTCAATAAATCCACGGACAATCATCGCCATCGCTTCATCTTCCTCTAAACCACGTGACATGAGATAGAAGAGTTGATCATCGCTAATTTTAGAGACTGTTGCTTCATGCCCCATCGAGACATCATCTTCGCGAATATCAACATACGGATATGTATCGGAACGCGAAATCGTGTCAACGAGAAGAGCATCGCATTTCACGGTTGAAGCAGAGTGATGCGCTCCTTCGAGCACTTGAATCAGTCCGCGATAAGAAGTTCTTCCGCCTCCACGTGCAACTGATTTAGAGATGATCGAGGAGGATGTATATGGCGCAGCATGAACCATCTTCGCTCCTGCATCTTGATGCTGTCCAGCACCTGCAAATGCAATAGAAAGTGTCTCTCCCTTTGAGTGGGGACCCATCAAGAACACTGCTGGATACTTCATGGTGACCTTTGAACCGATGTTGCCATCAATCCATTCCATGGTGGCACCTTCAGCACATGTGGTGCGCTTTGTTACCAAGTTATAAACGTTGTTGGACCAATTTTGAATGGTTGTATATCGAACGCGTGCATTCTTCTTTACGATGATTTCAACTACAGCTGAGTGCAAGGAGTCAGAAGAATAAATAGGCGCAGTACAACCTTCAACATAATGAACGTAGGAATCTTCATCCGCAATAATTAACGTGCGCTCGAATTGACCCATATTTTCAGTATTGATTCGGAAATATGCCTGAAGCGGGATATCAACTTTCACGCCCTTAGGGACATAGATAAATGAACCACCTGACCACACAGCAGTGTTGAGGGCAGCAAATTTATTGTCTCCAACAGGAATTACGGTTCCGAAATACTCCTTGAAGAGTTCTTCATGCTCACGCAATCCTGTATCTGTATCAACAAAAATAACGCCTTGAGCTTCTAGATCTTCGCGAATAGAGTGATAAACAACTTCAGACTCATATTGAGCCGCGACGCCGGCTACAAGTCGATTGCGCTCGGCATCTGGAATTCCAAGACGGTCGTATGTGTTGCGAATATCCTCTGGAAGATCTTCCCAAGATTGCGCTTGCTTCTCTGTGCTACGAACAAAGTACTTAATTTTGTCGAAGAAAACACCTGAGAGATCAGAACCCCAATTAGGCATAGGTTTCTTATCGAAGAGGTCCAAACCTTTAAGTCGCATGTCGAGCATCCACTGAGGCTCACTCTTCTTGCTAGAAATATCGCGGACAACCGCTTCGCTCAGACCACGTCGTGAATTTGCACCAGCATCATTTCCATCGGCCCAGCCGTATTCATAATTTCCGATGCCGTCGAGTTCTGGATGTGCTGTTGTATTACTCACTTATTCTCCCCTGTTTGTGGAACTTGCGGATTGTAAAGTCTTGCCTGCAGCCGGGATAAATGTCGTACAGACACCATCTCCATTCGCAATTGTTGCTAAACGTTGTACATGCGTACCGAGCATCCGAGAAATTGCTTCTGTTTCTGCTTCGCACAATTGAGGAAATTCAGATGCAACATGAGCTACTGGGCAATGATGCTGACAAATTTCCAAACCAGTGCCACGCTCTGCCGTAGTGGCCGAATATCCTTCGGCGAAAAGGTAATCTGTTAGCGCGTCAACGCGCGCTTTTAGAGTGGTCTTGGTGGCAATTTTTGTTTTTGCTTTACGCTCTATCTCCTCGGCACGAGCATTCGCGAATTCATTCACAAGATGTGAACCATTCTTGCTCGCCATAAATTTCAAAGCAGAAACAGCTAAATCATCGTATGAATGTGCAAATTGTTCGCGGCCTTCATCGCTCATGAGAAACACTTTTGCTGGGCGACCTCTACCGCGTAAATTCACACTTGTTACATGAGCTTCACGAGATTCTAAGATCCCATCCGCAACCAATGAATCAAGATGGCGTCGAATCCCCGCTGGAGTGATGGAAAGACGGGCTGCCAGATCCACGGCCGTAGCCGGACCGCGCTCCAGGATGGCCCGAGCAACTAAGTCTCGGGTCTTATCCACCTCGGTCTTTTTCACAACAGAAGTGTTGCGTAAATGCTTCTTTTACGCCAATTAGGCGCGGTCTAAAGCGGTCCACTTCTGCTGAAAGTGATGAGAGCCTGGTCTCACTTGCTCAGCCACCCGAACCAGCAACTGGCAGGTAAGCCCGGCTATGAGTGAGCAAGCCATAGGCTACGAAGGTGAGACGCGCTATTTATACATTTCTGTTGGTCACGCAAATGGGCATTGTTGTAACCGGTGGCGCAGTCCGATTGACTGGATCTGGCCTTGGTTGTCCCACATGGCCAGAGTGCACCCCCGGTTCGTACACCCCAATCCCTCATCAAGCTCAAGGCAGAGTGCATTCGTGGATTGAGTTTGGAAATAGATTACTTACTTTTCTTTTGGTCATCGCAATTCTCGCTGCGGTTATCGGTGTTATTAAATGGGGTCGCAAGCGCTCTGATTCAAAAAATGTTGGCTGGTTGGCTGCGGCACAAATTTTTGGGCTTATTGCCCAAATTGTTGTTGGCGGAATCTCAGTCCTCACGCATCTAAATCCTGTGGCAGTAAGTGCGCATTTCCTTATTTCGATTCTGCTCATTGCTTCAACTATTTCCTTACGTCAGCGAATGCTTAACACCCCCCGCGTCGCGCTACAAATGCTCACCCGCAAAATGGGTCGCGTTGTTCTAGGTTTAAGTTTCATCGTAATTAATCTTGGAGTTGTTGTCACCGGAAGCGGACCGCACGCAGGTGACCTGATGGCAAAACGATTTAAAATTGATCCACGCACAATTTCATGGCTGCACGCCGATAGCGTGATTGCCCTTATTTCCCTCACCTTCGGACTTTGGATATTAATTAGAGCAATAGAAAAAGACGACGCCAAGGAACTTGCTGGTCAGAAAATTGGTTTATTCCTTGCTATTTGTTTGGGACAAGGTTTAATTGGTTACACCCAATATTTCACCGGGGTCCCCGAACTGCTCGTTGGTGCCCATCTTCTAGGTGCAACATTGGTCTGGGGCGCTATTTGGTCTTTCGCATTTTCAACAAAGTTGTTGGCGCGCGATTCTTCGAGTAAAACAACCACTTTATAGATAGTAATAACCGGGAGAGAAAATATGTCACGTAATTCATGGGTTGAGCTGGATGATAAGGCCGTAGCGATTGCCAGAGCACTTGCCGCAGATGCAGTGCAAAAGGTTGGCAACGGGCACCCGGGTACGGCGATGTCACTTGCTCCTGTGGCCTACACACTATTTCAACGTTTTCTTAAACACGATCCAACTCATCCCCAATGGCTAGGCCGGGATCGTTTTGTACTTTCATGTGGCCACTCATCTCTTACTCTTTACGTCCAACTCTTTCTCTCCGGTTACGGTCTGTCTATCGAAGACTTAAAATCCTTTAGAACGCATGGTTCTCTCACGCCTGGTCACCCTGAATATGGCCATACAAAAGGTGTTGAGATCACGACCGGTCCCCTAGGTTCTGGAGTTGCAAGCGCCGTAGGTATGGCAATGGCAGCGCGCTTTGAAAAAGGTTTACTTGATCCTGAATCCAAGACATCACTTTTTGATCACAACATTTGGGTAATTTGTTCTGATGGTGACTTGCAAGAAGGTGTGAGCGCCGAGGCATCATCTCTCGCCGGTACTCAAGCTTTAGGAAATCTCAAAGTCATCTATGACGACAATCGCATCTCTATTGAAGGTGACACCCACGTAGCATTTACTGAAGATGTTTCAGCTCGTTATCGCGCTTATGGTTGGAATGTGATCGATGTAGCTGCTCAAGCAAATGGCGATGTTGATCGTCTGGCGCTGGAAAAAGCTATGGAATCGGCCGAAATCACTAGCGATAAACCAACACTTATTCGCCTCAAGAGCGTGATTGCCTGGCCTGCACCAAAGGCACGTAACACTGCAGAGTCGCACGGCTCAGCTCTAGGCGCCGATGAGGTTGCTGCCACAAAAGTTGAATTGGGACTTAAACCCGACGAATTCTTTGCAGCACCGGAAGATGTTTTGAATCATTCGCGTAAAGTTATTGAACGCGGAGCTGCGGCACGTGTTCTTTGGGAAGGTGAATTTAAAACCTGGAGCGCGGCTAATCCTGAACAGGCAGCTCTTCTTCACCGCCTTCAAAAGAAGGAACTCCCCCTCGGTTGGGAGAATTACATTCCAGTTTTCTCTCCAGAAAAGGAGATTGCAACACGAGCGGCATCCGGCAAGATTATTAACGGCATCGCAGAAATCCTTCCCGAGTTCTGGGGTGGGTCAGCTGATTTGGCTGGATCCAATAACACAACAATTGAAGGCGGTCGCTCTTTCTTGCCTGCAACTAGCGCGATGAAAGATGCTGATCCCTATGGTCGCACAATTCATTTTGGTATCAGGGAGTTTGCAATGGGCGCAATTCTCAACGGAATAGCGCTGCACGGGTTGAGCAAGCCGTTCGGCGGAACTTTCCTCGTCTTTTCAGATTACATGCGCGGATCGGTGCGCCTTGCTGCTCTTATGGATATTCCGGCAACATTTGTCTGGACGCATGACTCGATTGGGCTTGGCGAAGATGGTCCAACGCATCAACCTATCGAACACATTGCATCTCTTCGAGCTATTCCAAATTTTGCAGTCATTAGACCAGCCGATGCTAATGAGACCGGAGTTGCTTGGCGCGAAGTAATCAAGCGTCAAAAGCCGGTTGGTTTCGCACTCTCCCGTCAAAATCTTCCAGTCCTCGATAGAAATATTGTGACTTCGGCTGAAGGCGTAAAGCATGGCGCCTACGTTCTTTCCGATAGTTCAGCGAAGCCCGATGTTATTTTGATTGCAACCGGTTCAGAAGTACACCTAGCTCTGGCGGCCCAGGTACTTCTTCAAGCTAAAGGTGTGCATGCTCGAGTAGTAAGCGCGCCGTGCCTTGAATGGTTTGCCGAACAAACTCCGGAATATCGCAATTCTGTACTTCCCTCGAATATAAAAGCTCGCGTATCTGTTGAGGCAGGAATTGCCCTCGGGTGGAGAGAGCTGATTGGCGATGCTGGCGTAGCAATTTCACTTGAACATTTTGGGGCATCGGCAAGTGCAAACGTCCTGTTCAAAGAATTTGGTTTCACAGCAGAGAACGTTGCAAACGCAGCACTTCATTCAATAAAGAAAGTTGGAAAGTGATGTCGGAGTCTCTTCAAGCGTTATCTGAGGCTGGCGTATCAATCTGGCTCGATGATCTCTCTCGAGATCGTTTGCAAACAGGGTCGTTGTCCAAACTCATCGAAGATTCTTATGTTGTTGGTGTCACAACAAACCCAAGTATTTTCTCGGCTGCAATATCAGGTTCAACGCTTTACAAGGAAGATATTCTCGAACTCAAACAAGAGGGATTTAGCACTTCAGATATTGTTACAGAATTGACCACTTCAGATGTCCGCAACGCTTGTGATCTTTTTCTTCCAACTTTTCTGGAGACCAATCAAGTAGATGGACGCGTGAGCATTGAAGTAGATCCGCGCCTGGCATACAACACCACGGAAACCATTTCACAGGGCAAGCAATTACATTCACTTGTAAACCGGCCAAACCTGCTCATTAAGGTGCCTGCGACACTCGACGGTTTACCAGCAATTGAGGAACTCACTGCGCAAGGGATTAGCGTCAATGTCACTCTCATTTTTTCAACACCACGTTATGAAGCAGTGATGGATGCTTTTATAAGGGGTATCGAGCGCCGATTGGCTAATGGATTATCAGTATCGCAAATTCATTCAGTTGCATCCTTTTTCGTAAGTCGTATTGATGCGGATATTGACAAAAAACTAGATGCAATTTCAGAAAATCACCCACTCCGAGGGAAGGCTGCTATAGCAAATGCTGTTCTTGCTTACGAGGCATTTCTAAAAGTTTCACATTCGCCTCGCTGGCAAAAACTTGCCGATCGCGGGGCAAATATGCAACGTCCACTCTGGGCTTCCACCGGAGTTAAAGACAAGTCATATGACTCCACTCGTTATGTCATTGAACTCACTGCTCCCCATTGTGTAAACACTATGCCTGAAGGCACTCTCAATGAGGTACGTGCTCATGGAAAAGTTCGTGGAGATTCAATAACTCCAGCAATCGCGCAATCGCATAAAGTTTTCTCTGATCTGGCGGCGGCGGGTATCGATTTCACAGCGGTGGTTAATTTCCTTGAAGATGACGGCGTCATCAAATTTGAAAAAGCGTGGGAAGAGCTTCTTGCCAATGTGGAGTCCGTTTCGCAATGAGTATTTCCCTGCTGAGTAAGGGATCTATCAACACAGATAGCGCCTTGTATAAGAAGCTCTTGGCTGCGACACCTAAATTGGCGGCGAAGGATTTCACACTCTGGGGCAAAGAAGCAGAAGCAGAAAGTTCAATACGTCTGAATTGGATAGACCTGCCCACTGCCAGCACGGCACTTATCCCTCAACTCGATGAACTTCAAAATTGGATTGCCAAACAGGGACTGGAAGAATTCGTTCTTTGCGGTATGGGCGGCGCGTCCTTGGGGCCAGAAGTACTTGCCAAGAGTGAAAAAAAGAAACTTACGATTCTTGATTCAACAGATCCAACCCAGATTCTCGCGTCAACACCTAAAGATCTATCAAGAGTTGGAATTATCATTGGTTCAAAATCTGGATCGACGGCGGAAACCGCATCGCAAAAAGCATATTTCACCAAACTTCTCATTGACGCAGGTCTTAATCCGCGCAATCACTTCATAATTATTACCGACCCTGGATCTCCATTTGATATCTCATCGCGCAAAGATGGGTACTTCGTTATTAATGCCGATCCACACGTAGGTGGGAGATTTAGTGTCTTAACTGCTTTTGGCCTTGTCCCTGCAGCTGTCCTTGGCATGGATGTAAAATCACTGCTACGCGACGCCGCCGATGCTGCAATTAGTTTCACGCAAGCCAACTCCCCCGCTGTACAGATCGCCGTCTCAATTTTGGAAGCAGATGAGCAGAACATTGCCTTTTTTGATTCCGGATCCAAAGTGCCTGGATTATCAGATTGGATTGAACAGCTTATCGCTGAGTCAACTGGAAAAAAGAACAAGGGGTTTTTCCCAATAGCAATAGCTAGTCTTGGTGAGCCAATTTCTGGAAAATCTTTTACAGTCGGATTCAATGATGGGGACTTTGACCTCATCGTTAAAGCACCCCTAGGAGCACAATTCATTTTGTGGGAGTGGGTAACTTCACTCATCGCAATCGCACTAGAGATAAATCCCTTCGATCAACCGAATGTTCAAGACGCGAAAACCAGGTGTGTCGCTCTCTTAAAAGATTGGAATAACCAGGTTCCTATACTCGCGCCAACCTATGAAAGCGAGAACATTCAAGTTTTTTCTACTTCAAAATCGACGTCGTTAGAAGACCTTATTCTGGACATGCTTCGATCAGCTCCTCGTTACATTGCAGTCATGGCATACCTTGCACGCGGAATTGATGATGAAATCCTTAAGATTCGCCCGTTGATTGCAAAGCTCTCCGGAGTTGGTACGAGCTTTGGTTGGGGTCCGCGTTTTCTACATTCAACCGGGCAATTCCATAAAGGTGGGCCGAAGAATGGCGCATTCATTCAAATAACCGGTGAAAGTAAAGTCGATATTGCAATTCCCGAAAAGGAATATTCTTTTCATACCTTGTTGATGGCACAAGCCTTGGGCGATGGTGAAGCTCTATCTGAAAACAAACTCCCGCTCCTTCGATTCCATTTGCGGAACCGGGAAGCGGGAATTAAAGAATTATTGGAGATCTTTAGAAAGTTTGCTTAATCTTCGCCGCGTAAATGAGCAAGGGCATCAGCGAGAATCTTCGTAGCTTCCGCTTCGGTGCGACGTTCCTTTACATAAGCAAGGTGAGTCTTATACGGCTCATTCTTTACAGGTAGAGGCGGTTTGTTTTTATCCAAGCCAGCTGGGTAACCACAACGTGGGCAGTCCCACTCAGTAGGAATCTGCACTGTGCCATCTTCGGCAAATGAAGGACGCGTTTCGTGTCCATTTGCGCACCAATAAGAAACCCAGAAACGACCAATCGCTTCACCGCGTTCTGCTTCACCCATTGGGCCAGCTCCGACACGACTACCGCGGATTGCACTTCCTGCCATTGTTACTCCTTAATTAAAAAAACAAATATAAAACGGGAAATTATTTCTTTAGGACTAGTGACAGTGCAACTACTCCAGCAAACCATAAGCCGCCAACGACAATGGTGATGCGATCGAGGTTACGTTCAACTACTGAAGAGCCACCATAGCTCGATGAAACGCCGCCACCGAAGAGGTCAGATAGACCGCTTCCTTTTCCTTTATGGAGAAGGACTAAGAGAACCATCAAGAAGCTGGTAATGACCAGTGCGATGGAAAGAGCTAAAACCACGTTATCTCCAAATCTTTAACTACTTGTGACCTACTTGTGACCTACTTGAGCCCTGCTTGAGCAGTAAAGCCCGCAACCGGAGAAGGATACCCCAGTCCGTCCCAACCTCTATCTGCTCGCTTATGCCACGCGGTGAAACTTGCAAATACGCGCAAATTCCTCAGGATCCATGCTTGCCCCACCCACGAGAGCGCCATCAACATCGGGTTGCTTCATGATTTCAATGATGTTCGAAGACTTCACAGAACCGCCATAAAGAACTTTGGCAGATTCGGCAATCTCCTCACTACCGATCTTAATAAGTTCAGAACGAATTGCAGCGCAGACTTCTTGAGCATCCTCCGGAGTCGCAGTTTTGCCCGTTCCAATTGCCCACACGGGCTCGTAGGCAAAAACAATCTTCTTCAAGTCAGGCTTATGGAAACCTGCTAAACCATTTCGTACTTGCTTCAAAACATGTTCAACGTGTGTGCCGGCTTCGCGAATCTCTAGCTCTTCTCCAACACAGAAAATGGGGATCAGTTCATTTGCTAGAGCCGCTTTTATCTTCTTGTTCACCTGAGCATCTGTTTCGTTGTGGATGGCACGTCGCTCTGAATGGCCAACTACAACATAGGTGCAACCCAGTTTGTGCAACATAGCTCCTGAGATATCTCCTGTAAATGCACCAGACGCTTCTGGTGAAAGATCTTGGGCGCCGTAGACAAGGCGAAGTCGATCTCCATCAATCAGAGTCTGTACTGAACGAATATCGGTGAATGGTGGAATTACACATACGTCAACGGCGTCAAAATCTTTATCCTCTAGTGAGTAGGAAAGCTTTTGGGTAACCGCAATCGCCTCAAGGTGATTGAGGTTCATCTTCCAGTTCCCAGCGATCAGTGGCTTACGCATTCCTTACTCCCTTTGCTGCTTTCGTTTTGCTTATAAAACTTAGGCTAGTGCTGAAATCCCTGGCAACTCTTTCCCTTCAAGGTATTCAAGAGAAGCGCCACCCCCAGTTGAAATGTAACCGAAATCCGAATCATGGAACCCTAAAGCGCGCACTGCTGCAGCGGAATCTCCCCCTCCAACAACCGAGAGTCCCTTCACTTGCGTCAAGGCTTGCGCAATAACTCTTGTTCCGTGGGCAAAATTAGGAAATTCAAATACGCCCATGGGGCCATTCCAGAAAACCGTCTGACAATCACGAATAGCCGCTGCAAAAGTTTCTGCACTTTTTGGCCCAATATCCAGCCCCATCTGATCAGCAGGAATTGCATCTGCCGCAACTATCGTTGGAGGCGCATCTATAGAAAATTCCGGCGCTACAACAATGTCAGTTGGAAGCAACAATTTCACTCCGAGCTTCTCTGCTCGCAGGAGCAGCTCTTTTACAGTCGGAATCAAATCTACTTCAACAAGTGATTTGCCGATTTCATGTCCTTGAGCAGCAAGAAATGTAAAAAGCATCCCTCCGCCAATAGCCAAGACATTCACTTTGTCCAAAAGATTACTTATGACGCCGATTTTGTCTGAAACTTTTGCCCCTCCAAGAACGACGCCATAAGGGCGCGCAGGATTATCAGTGAGTTTTGTTAAGACCTCTACTTCAGCCGAAACTAAATAGCCAGCTGCGTGAGGTAATAACCCAGCAACGTCATACACAGATGCATGCTTGCGGTGCACCGCTCCGAATCCATCAGATACAAAGACATCGGCGTAAGACGCGAGAACTTTTGCAAGTCCTAAACGCTCTGCTTCATCCTTGCTTGTTTCAGCAGCTTCGTAACGAATATTTTCTAGAAGAATTACTTCACCGGGCTTTGCATCATGAATCTTTGCCCCAACAATCTCGGAGGAAAATCGCACATTTATGCCCAGCAATTCACCAAGTCGGACGGCAACTGGAGCGAGTGAAAGTTCAGGTTTGCGCTCCCCTTTAGGACGGCCAAGGTGCGCTGTAATTATTACGGTAGCTCCTTGGGCCTGTAGGTATTTGATCGTTGGAAGAGATGCACGAATGCGACCATCGTCCTTGATAACACCCTCTTTGATTGGAACATTGAGGTCGCAGCGAAGAAGTACCTTCTTCCCCGCAACCTCCAGAGATTCAAGAGAGATTACATTCATGTGTTCAGATTCCGATGCAGTGAAAACTTTTAGAGTTTTGCGCCGACAAAACCAACAAGGTCAACCAGGCGGTTGGAGTAACCCCACTCGTTGTCATACCAACCAAGAACCTTTACCTGATTGCCTATTACCTTTGTGAGGCCAGCGTCGAAAATACATGATGCAGGATCGGTGACAATGTCAGCTGAAACAATGGGATCTTCGGTGTAACGAAGGTATCCCTTTAGTGGACCTTCTGCCGCCTTCTTCATCGCAGCATTGATATCAGCAGCACTAACTTCTTTTGCAAGTTCAACAGTTAAATCTGTTGCAGAACCCGTTGGGACTGGGACGCGCATTGCATAACCATCGAGCTTGCCTTTGAGAGCTGGTAGTACAAGGCTGATCGCTTTAGCAGCGCCGGTAGATGTAGGAATCATGGACAAGGCGCCCGCACGAGCACGGCGCAAATCCTTGTGTGGTTGATCCTGAAGAGATTGATCATTCGTGTACGCGTGAATTGTGGTCATCAAACCCTTCACGATCCCGAACTCATCATCGAGAACTTTAGCCATTGGGGCCAAGCAGTTAGTCGTACATGACGCGTTTGAAATAATGTTATGAGAAGCGGCATCGTATTTCTCGTGATTAACGCCCATAACGATTGTGATGTCTTCATCCGATGCTGGAGCAGAAATGATGACCTTCTTTGCGCCTGCAGTGATGTGCTTTTTAGCATCTGCAGCCTTTGTGAAGAAACCAGTCGATTCAATGACAATATCTGCTTTAACTTCGCCCCATGGAAGAGCCCCGGGATCGCGCTCGGCGAATACACGAATCTTCTTTCCATTGACGGTAATTGATGTTTCATCGTATGAAACAGGAAGTCCCAATGGCCCAAGGATGGAGTCGTACTTCAAAAGGTGAGCCAGCGTCTCATTGTCAGTCAGATCGTTGATACCAACAATCTCGATATCGGCGCCAGATGTGAGAACTGCACGGAAAAAATTGCGACCGATTCGGCCAAATCCATTAATGCCAACACGTACCACGATAAACCCTCGCTTCTAGGAATTCTTCAGAAAACGGCCTCTTCGCCTGACCAGAGGGGTCAGATTGGGAAGGGCGAACCACAACATTGTGTACAAGCCAACCTTATCAGCCGCCGATAGGTTAATCAGCAAGCAAGTCTGGACTCAGGCCTGCTTCAGTATCGGGAATTCCAAGTTCATGAGCACGCTTATCGGCCATCGCCAGTAATCGACGGATTCGGCCCGCAATGGCATCTTTTGTCATCGGCGGTGACGCTAGAGATCCGAGCTCTTCCAAACTCGCCTGACCATGGGTAATGCGCAATTCACCGGCTTCTTTAAGATGTTCAGGGATTTCCTCGCCAAGAATTTCCATAGCTCGAGCAACACGAGCAGATGCCGCTACAGCTGCGCGTGCAGACCTACGAAGATTTGCATCATCAAAATTCGCAAGACGATTTGCAGTCGCACGAACTTCCCGGCGCATACGTCGCTCTTCCCAAGCCAGGACACTTTCATGTGCTCCCAGTCGAGTAAGAAGAGCGCCAATTGCATCTCCGTCTCGAATAACAACGCGATCAACTGCACGCACTTCGCGTGCCTTTGCAGTGATACCTAATCTTCGTGCGGCGCCGACGAGTGCAAGTGCTGCTTCGGGTCCAGGACAAGTAATTTCTAGCGCCGAAGATCGACCCGGCTCTGTCAATGATCCATGGGCAAGAAACGCCCCGCGCCAAGCAGCTTCAGCATCACAAAGACCTGCAGATACAACTTGTGGCGGCAATCCGCGAATTGGTCGGTTGTTAGCATCAATGAGACCGGTTTGGCGCGCCAGTGCTTCGCTGTCACTTGTTATGCGAACAACGTAGCGACTGCCCTTTCGCAAACCGCTGGGTGAAAGAACGGCAAGTTCGCTCTCATGCCCAAAAATTTCTGCGATATCTTTACGCAACCGCCGTGCTGATTGTGCCGTATCAAGTTCTGCCTCAATCAATATTTTTCCAGCAGATAAGTGAAGCCCACCTGCAAATCGCAAAAGCGCAGAAACTTCAGCTTTGCGACAGCATGGTTTAGTAATTGCTAGACGACTAAGTTCGTCTTTCACTGATGCTGTCATTGCCATGCGAGTATCTAAGCAAACATCAGCTGAAAATGTGGCTGAAAGCCGATGTCAATTTTTCTGGAGAATGATGGAAAGAACCTGGAAATCTCGCCACTTCGGCAATCACTAATTCCCCACCACAACCCTCAACCACACGTTGAAGCCTGCTATTCGCGCCCAAGGATGAAGGATCGGCAATTGCATAGTCGAGATGAAATTGCGGAAGATGGGAAAGTATTAACTCAAGATGTTCTTCGGCACTCACTCCCGCAAATTCGCGCTCGCTAGAAGGCTCTGGCAGATTGAAAACTACGATTTTTTTCGCAGAAGATTTCTCAATTGCTTCTAATTGTTCCTTCAATAAAAAATGAGGCATAACGCTGCTAAACCATGAGCCAGGGCCAAAAGTTAACCATTGTGCCTGCGCTATAGCCTCGAGAGCTTGGGGCGTTGCCTGAGGAGATTCTGGAATCAGCCGCAAACTTTCGATGTGACCCTTGGCTGTTGCCACCTGAATCTGCCCTCGTACAATTCTTTTTCCCGACGCAGTATTGAATGTTGCTTCAATATCAAGGGGTTCAACGGCCATAGGTAGCACTCGTCCAACTATTTTTAATAGCTCTCCGACGCGAGCAATTCCAGCAACTGGATCACCATCACGATCCCATAGAGCCGTTAAGAGTAGGTTTCCAAGTGCGTGGCCATTCATTTCACCATCGCTTGTAAATCGATATTGCAAAATTTGCGCCCAACCCCGACCCCACTCATCAGCCGAGCAGAGGGCAGCCAACGCCATTCTTAGGTCCCCTGGCGGCAAAAAGTTAAATTCTTCTCGCAGTCGGCCACTAGATCCACCGTTATCTGCAACCGTAACGATCGCAGTTATATCTGATGTAAGTGAACGAGCTGCCGTGAGAGTTGCTGCTAAGCCATGCCCACCCCCCAAGCAAACAACCTTGGGATTGATGCTCACAATTCTCGCCCGAGATCTCTATGTATCGACGCCGCTGACAAAGTGTGTTTTGAATCAATCTTCTTAGCATTCAGGCGTCTGACGAGCTCCTCCGCAATAGCAACACTGCGGTGTTTGCCTCCTGTGCAACCAACTGCCAAGGTGAGGTATTTGCGACCTTCAGAGAAGAATCCATCAGCCATAGTTTCAAATAGTGCTTCGTAACGAGTTAAAAACTCTTGCACATTCTTTGACTGCAATACGTTTTCACTCACTGGCGCGTCAAGTCCATTCATAGGGCGCAACTGCGGGATCCAATGGGGATTAGGGATGAAGCGGCAATCCATCACCAGATCAGCATCCACAGGAATTCCATACTTGTATCCGAAAGAGAGAACATTCACTCGCAAATCCGCGCTTCCCTCGGCGTGGAATAACTCCTCAATTTTGCTTTCAAGCTGATGAATATTGAGCGCAGATGAATCTATGACGATATCGGCGATAGATCGTACTTCACGTAAGCGATCTCGTTCTTTTGCAATTCCATCGACAATTCGATCTCCACCCTGAAGTGGGTGTGGGCGGCGTGTGGATTCAAATCTACGAATCAAAACTTCGTCCGCTGCATCCACGAAAAGAATTCGACGTGCGATTCCACGGTCCCCTATTTCGGAAAGTGCAACGTTTAAGTCATCGAAAAATTGACGGCCTCTGACGTCGATCACTACGGCGATATTTGTGACTGTTGTTGCAGCCATGTCACATAAATTTGCTAGCAACGCCGGTGGCAGATTATCGACCACATACCAACCAAGGTCTTCCATAGCGTGAGCGATAGTTGAGCGACCCGCCCCACTCATACCAGTTACTACTACGACTTCACTTGCCATGTCGTAATCATGCCCTACTGACCCAGGCAGCAACAATCAGGAGAGAAATTCACCCGTAGAAATATCAACAGATGGCTCCGCGTCTTGGACATGCTCGAAAACGAGCAGGGCTATCTTTTCCCCAATTCCCGCTACCGCGGCAATATCAGTTAATGCAGCTTTCTTCAGGGCAGCAACTGAACCGAATCTTTCCAAGAGCGCGCGACTGCGAACTTCACCAAGGTTGGGAATCTCATCGAAAAGTGATTCGAGCATGACCTTGGATCGCTTGCTTCGATGGAATGTAATGGCAAACCTATGCGCTTCATCGCGCAGGCGTTGCAGCAGATAAAGTCCCTCACTGTGCCTTGGAAAAATAATTGGGTTTGGTGAATCTGGAACCCAAACTTCTTCCAATCTCTTGGCTAAGCCACATAACGCAACATCAGTAATTCCAAGTTCGGCAAGAGCCCTGGAAGCAGCTGCAACTTGTGGCTGTCCTCCATCAACAACAATAAGATGTGGAGGATAAGCAAACTTTGGCCGCGCTCCCCCTTCCATTTTTAGCTCATCAAGGTCAATATCCTTCTCCGCAAGATACCGTTTCATTCTACGAGTGATGATGTGATGCATCGCTCTCGTATCATCGAATTCTTCTGTGTCATCAATAGCGAATCGTCGATAGTCACTCTTCTTTGCTCGCCCATCTTCAAAAACCACCATGGAAGCAACCATATGTTTACCTTGAATATTTGAGATATCAAAGCATTCAATGCGAAGCGGGAGTTCGGCAAGCTCAAGGGCTTCGGCAATCTCCTCCAACGCCTTTCCGGAAACTACCGCATCACTGGAACGTTTGGATAAATATTGAATCAGTGCTTGATTGGCATTGCGCTTCACTGTTTGAATTAATTCAAATTTATCGCCTCGTTGAGGCATCGAGATCTTAATTTTCCTTTCAGCCAATTCTCCCAGCCACATTTCATATTCCGCAGGGTTAGACAACTCGCGGTCCACGAGGATTTCTGCTGTTGGGAGTTGATCGGCATATATCTTGGAGAGCGTGGCCCCTATGAGTTCTTCATCCTCCAGGACATTTGCTAAATCGATTATCCAGGATCGTGAGGCGACAATCCTTCCAAAACGCACTGAGAACAGAGTCGCCGCCGCATGGGTGACTTCTTCATGTATCGCAATAATATCTGCTGAAATATTTTCAGAGTGTGCCGCATTCGTTGTTTCACTTGATTTACGAATCGCCAGAAGCTGATCGCGAAGTTTTGCAGCACGCTCAAATTCTTGACGTTCTGAAGCTTCTGCCATTTCTTTTTCAATATGAGTTTCCAAATCAGCTGCATCTGAATTAAAAAAATCAGATAGGTCTGCCGCCATTTTTTGATGATCTTCCTTGGAAATCCACTCAACGCATGGGGCGCTACATTTACCAATGTCACCTAAAAGGCATTGCCTTTTCGACTTAACAGCGCGTTCAAAGTTTGAATTGCTACAAGTCCGGATGGGATAAATCTTCAGTAAAGTATCAAAAGTGCTACGTAGCGCCCATGTGTGAGCAAATGGGCCAAAATATTTAACACCTTTGATTTTTCGTTGGCGAGAGATGTACATTTTCGGAAATTCTTCATTGAGGCTAATCGCGACGTACGGATATGACTTATCATCCCGAAATTGGATATTGAATTCTGGATTTTCAGACTTGATCCATGTGTATTCGAGTTGAAGTGCTTCCACTTCTGTATTTACAACCGTCCAGTCGACCCGAACAGCCGTATGCACCATACGATAAGTTTTTGCCGCAAGATTTGACCCGAAATAACTATTTAATCGATTCTTTAAGTTTTTTGCTTTTCCAACATAAATCACCTTGTTATGAGCATCAAAAAATCTGTACACACCTGGGTCAGTTGGGATTGACTGTGGTCGATAGTCTTGAGGATCACTCATATCAATATTATTTCTTTAGCATCGGCGCAAGATATTGGCCGGTATAGCTAGCCTTATTCTTTGCAATCTGCTCGGGAGTTCCTTCAGCAATCACCAATCCTCCGCCGGATCCTCCCTCAGGTCCCATATCAATAACCCAGTCTGCGCATTTGATGACATCCAAATTATGTTCAATGACAATAACGGTATTACCGGAGTCCACTAAACGATTCAAAACTATGAGTAGCTTGCGCACATCCTCAAAGTGAAGACCCGTAGTAGGTTCATCTAGCACATAGATCGTTCGGCCAGTCGAGCGGCGTTGAAGCTCGGTAGCAAGTTTGACTCGTTGCGCTTCACCACCAGACAAAGTTGGGGCGGATTGACCTAAACGAACATAACCAAGTCCCACGTCATTGAGCGTCTTCAAATAGCGAGCGATCGCCGGAACTGACTCGAAGAAACCACTCGCTTCTTCGATTGGCATATCTAGTACTTGTGCAATGGTTTTACTCTTGTAATGCACTTCAAGGGTCTCGCGGTTATATCTTGCGCCATGACACACTTCGCATGGAACATAAACGTCAGGCAGGAAATTCATCTCAATCGTTATGGTTCCGTCACCTGCACAGTTTTCGCAGCGACCACCCTTCACATTGAAAGAAAAACGTCCCTGTTGATAGCCGCGAATTTTTGCTTCAGCGGTTTCGGCAAAGAGTGCTCGGATCTTGTCGAATACTCCAGTGTATGTTGCCGGATTAGAACGTGGCGTACGACCAATCGGCGATTGATCAACATGAACAACTTTATCCAGGTTCTCAAGTCCGCTGATCGAACGATGGCGCCCGGGAACGATGCGGGCCCCGTTAAGTTTGTTTGCTAGAACTGAATAGAGAATGTCGTTGACAAGAGTTGACTTGCCAGAGCCGCTTACGCCAGTTACTGCTACAAAATTTCCAAGTGGAAAAGTAACCGAGATATTCTGTAAATTATTTTCTTTAGCATCTTTAACTGTTACTTCGCGTCCCTTTTCCTGAGGGCGCCTGGCTTCTGGGATTTCAATCTTCATGCGACCAGCAAGGTATGCGCCAGTAATCGAATCCGGCGCGGAAATCAAAGATTCATAGTCGCCGGAAGAAACGACCTTGCCACCGTGCTCCCCTGCTCCCGGTCCAATATCCACAATCCAATCAGCAGTTCGAATTGTGTCTTCATCGTGTTCAACGACAATTAAAGTATTTCCAAGGTCGCGCAGCCGGGTAAGTGTGTCAATCAATCGTCGATTATCTCTTTGGTGCAAACCGATACTAGGTTCATCCAAAACGTAAAGAACTCCGACAAGACCAGAACCAATTTGCGTTGCTAAGCGAATTCGCTGTGCTTCCCCGCCTGAAAGAGTAACTGCACCTCTCTCAAGAGAGAGGTAGTCAAGTCCAACGTCGAGCAGAAAACCTAGACGCGCATGAACTTCCTTGAGGACTCGTTCTGCAATTTTCTTTTCTCTGGCATTGAGCGAAATCTTCTTGAGGAACTCAGCGCATTCACCAATTGAGAGTTCGCAAACTTGAGCAATGCTTTTTCCACCGAGAGTGACCGCTAGGACTTCGGGTTTTAGTCGTGCGCCCTTACAAGCCGGACAAGGAGTTTCGCGCATGTAAGCCTCGTATTTTTCACGGCTGTAATCGCTATCTGTTTCTGAATGGCGGCGATGGATGAAAGGAATTACTCCTTCAAATCCCGTTGTGTAATTCTTAGTTCCATATCGGCCTTTGTACTTCATCTTGATTTCATATTCGTAGCCATGCAAAATTGCTTCACGTGCCTTCACCGAAATCTTCTTCCAAGGAACATCGAGTGAGAAAGTGATGTCCTTAGCTAAAGCCTCTAGCAGACGTTCGAAATAATCCGAGGACTGTCCGCCAGACCATGGAGCAATGGCGCCTTCATAAATGGAGATGGAATCATCGGGAATGATGAGTTCTTGATCTACTTCAAGCTTTGTACCGATACCGGTGCATTCAGGGCATGCTCCAAATGGTGAATTGAATGAAAATGATCGCGGTTCCATCTCTTCGAATGAGAGTTCGCAATCATGGCATGCCATATGTTCTGAAAAGACTTTTTCTTTATCCGGACTCTTGGGATCCAAATCAACGAAATCTAGAATTACTAAGCCATTAGCTAGCTTTAACGCCGTTTCAATCGAATCAGTCAGTCTTGTTTTTGCATCGGGCTTCACTGCCAAGCGATCAACAACAACTTCAATAGTGTGTTTATCCTGTTTCTTTAACTTTGGAATCTCTGCAAGTGGATAAACAACCCCGTCAACTCGTGCGCGCGAAAATCCCTGGGTTGTGAATTCGCGGAACAGATCCAAAAACTCACCTTTGCGAGCTCGTACAACCGGGGCTAATACCTGAAATTTCACTCCCTCTTCAAGGGCAAGAATTTGATCCACAATATTTTGCGGTGTTTGTTTGGCGATTGCTTTGCCACAACTTGGGCAATGAGGCCTTCCAGCACGCGCATACAGAAGTCTGAGGTAGTCATAAACCTCAGTAATCGTTCCCACTGTTGAGCGCGGATTGCGATTTGTAGATTTTTGGTCGATAGAAACAGCGGGTGAAAGTCCTTCTATGAAGTCAACATCGGGTTTATCCATTTGGCCAAGAAATTGCCGCGCGTAGGCCGAAAGTGATTCAACATAGCGACGTTGTCCTTCAGCAAAAATTGTGTCGAAGGCAAGGGAAGATTTGCCAGAGCCAGAAAGTCCGGTAAAAACAATGAGGGCGTTGCGCGGTAAATCGATAGAAACATTTTTGAGATTGTGCTCGCGAGCACCCCGCACTATTAGCCTATCTACACTCATACCCCAGCCTCTTCCATGCTCCGCAGTTCCTTTTTCAGGATCCGAATCTCATCTCTGAGTTTAGCCGCCACTTCAAACTGCAATTCACCTGCAGCATTTTTCATTTGATCTGTTAATGATTCGATGAGGGCACGCAGGTCAGCTCGAGGCATTCCAGCAGCATCTTTAGGAGTCAGACCGGGAGAAAGTGCCCCCTTCTTTCCCCATGGGAGCGTCTCTTCAGTATCTTCAATTTCCTTTGCAATCAAATCTGTTATGTCTGCAATCTTCTTTCGCAATGGAGTTGGGTCAATTCCATTTGCAAGGTTATATGCCACCTGTTTTTCACGGCGCCGATTTGTCTCATCGATTGCCGTTTGCATTGCTGCCGTCATCTGGTCGGCGTACATGTGAACTTCACCGGAGACATTTCGAGCGGCTCGGCCAATGGTTTGGATGAGTGATGTGGCAGAACGTAGGAAGCCTTGTTTATCAGCATCCAAGATCGCTACGAGAGAAACTTCTGGAAGATCCAAGCCCTCACGAAGCAGGTTGATTCCGATCAGTACATCAAATTCGCCCATTCGTAGTTCGCGCAAAAGTTCGACTCTTCGCAAAGTATCCACTTCAGAATGGAGGTACTGAACTTTCACCCCTAACCCAACAAGATACTCAGTCAAATCCTCTGACATCTTCTTTGTCAAAGTTGTGACGAGTACTCTTTCATTCTTCGCTGCACGAATTCGAATTTGTTCTACTAAGTCATCAATCTGACCTTTGATTGGCTTCACAATAATCTGAGGATCCACCAACCCAGTGGGACGAATAACCTGTTCGACAACATCACCATTCACCTTTGCCATCTCGTATTTCCCAGGCGTGGCAGAAAGGTAAACGGTTTGTCCTTTTCGGGCTTCAAACTCATCAAAACGAAGTGGCCGATTATCCATGGCACTTGGTAGACGGAACCCATGCTCAACAAGTGTGCGCTTACGAGCAGCGTCTCCTTCGTGCATTGCTCCTATTTGCGGAACTGTGACGTGGGATTCATCAATAACAACAAGAAGATCCTCAGGGAAATAATCCAGCAAGCAATTTGGTGGTGACCCGGGATCGCGATCATCTATATGGCGAGAATAATTTTCAATTCCTGAGCAAAATCCTAGTTGTTGAATCATTTCCAAGTCGAAGGTTGTTCGCATACGTAGGCGTTGGGCTTCTAGTAGTTTTCCCTGCTTTTCAAAGAGCTTCACGCGCTCTTCCATTTCTGCTTCAATTCCACCCATTGCGCGTTTCATGGTTTCCGGTCCTGCCGCATAATGGCTGGCTGGAAAGACAAACATTTCAGTTTCGTCTCGAATTATTTCCCCGGTAAGCGGATGCAGAGTTGTTATGCGTTCAATCTCATCCCCGAACATTTCTATTCGCAGTGCCAATTCTTCATACATAGGAATAATTTCTATGGTGTCTCCACGAACTCTGAAAGTTCCGCGCTCAAAAGCCATATCGTTTCGCTTGTATTGAATGTCAACGAACTTACGCAACAGTGAATTACGTTCGATTGAGTCACCTACGCGAAGTCTCACCATGCGATCGACATACTCCTGCGGCGTACCCAACCCGTAGATACAAGAGACAGTCGCAACAACAATTACATCTCGCCGAGTAAGCAAAGAGTTAGTAGCCGAATGGCGCAAGCGTTCGACTTCATCATTGACCGATGAGTCCTTTTCAATGAAGGTATCACTTTGAGGCACATAGGCTTCGGGTTGGTAATAGTCATAGTAGGAAACAAAATACTCAACGGCGTTATTCGGCATCAATTCACGAAATTCATTTGCTAGTTGGGCTGCCAATGTTTTATTCGGAGCCATCACCAAAGTTGGGCGTTGAAGCTTCTCAATTAGCCAAGCAGTCGTAGCCGACTTTCCAGTTCCAGTTGCTCCTAGCAAAACGACATCTTTTTCTCCGTCTTGTATCCGGCGAGCCAGGTCGGCAATCGCCGCTGGCTGGTCGCCAGATGGGATGTAATCGCTGATTACCTGGAATGGATTGACCGATCGTTGTAAATCTGAAATTGGCCTCATTCGTGATTTTCCCGCTTAAGATCCTCGTAGGTGAGCTCAACTTCACGCAATAAATCATCTTCTGTTCCATTATTTTCAATCACATAATCAGCAATCTCTACACGCTCTTCATCTGAAACTTGAGCGTCAATTCTCTTTGTTATTTCATGATTTGGTAAGCCACGCTTTTGAAGCCTTGCAATTCGATTTTCCAAATTTGATAGAACATTTATTACACGGTCAAATCGATCAGCGCCATCAGTTTCGACAAGAAGGGGAATTTGGTTAATAACTATGTCACTAGCATCGGCAGTATCAACAATCTGTTCAAACATTGCTCGTACAAGTGGATGGATAATATTTTCTAAATCTAGACGCGCTTGTGAATCATTGAAAACGATCTCGCCTAGTTTCTTCCGGTCTATATCTCCTTGCGTGAGAATCGAATCTCCAAAGCGAGTCAGTACTTCATCAAACCCCTGGGTTCCTCGTTCGATTGCCTCCCGAGAGAGTTGATCGGAATCCACAACAATGGCGCCTAAATCCGAAAAATATTGCCCGGCCAGTGATTTGCCAGAGCCGATTCCGCCAGTAAGGGCAACGAGGAGCATTGTTAAAGCCTACCGAGACAGAGGGGTTCTAGAGACATGAAAAAGGCCCCAACCGAAGTCAGGGCCTTCAACTCTATATATTGGTTAATATATTGGTTAATAGATTGCTTATTCGCTGGCCTCAGTAGCCGAAGCCTCAGTAGCCGAAACCTGCGCAACCGGTGCCGCAGCTTCGGCAGCCTCATCTGCAACGCGAGCCTCGTTCTTCTGCTTCTTGTGAGCAAGGAAGCGAGATTGAGCTTCAGCGTATTGACGCTCCCACTCTTCGCGTTGTGATTCAAAGCCTGGACGCCACTCTTGTGAGTCAGAGTCAAAACCTTCTGGGTAAATGAAGTTTCCTTCAGCATCATAACGAGCAGGCATTCCGTATTGAGATGGATCAAATGCTTCGACCTCAACTTCGTGGCCTTCGTTAGCCTGCTTGAGAGAAAGTGAGATGCGACGACGTTCTAGATCGATATCAATAATCTTTACGAACAATGAATCGCCAACCTGGACTACCTGCTCTGGGATTTCAACGTGGCGCTCGGCCAACTCTGAAATGTGAACTAGGCCTTCAATTCCTTCAAATACGCGGATAAATGCGCCAAATGGAACGAGCTTAGTTACTTCACCAGGAACAACTTGGTTGATGGTGTGTGTGCGAGCAAATGCTTGCCATGGATCCTCTTGAGTTGCCTTGAGAGAAAGTGAGACGCGCTCGCGCTCAAAATCAACTTCAAGAACTTCAACAGTTACTTCATCGCCGACTTCGACAACTTCACTTGGGTGATCAATGTGCTTCCACGAAAGTTCTGAAACGTGAACAAGGCCATCTACTCCACCGAGGTCAACGAATGCACCAAAGTTAACAATTGATGAAACCACACCGGTACGAACCTGGCCCTTTGTGAGCTGGTTGAGGAAAGTTGTGCGAGATTCTGATTGTGTCTGCTCAAGATATGCGCGACGTGAAAGAACAACGTTGTTACGGTTCTTATCAAGTTCAATGATGCGAGCTTCGACGGTCT
>CAIMSI010000107.1 GCA_903844115.1 uncultured Actinomycetes bacterium | reverse complement strand
ATACACCTCATGTGGAATAGCTTCAAAATATGGAGTTCCTGGAAACCGTGTAGATCTCAATGTTTTTGCTGGCACAACGGTTCAATTCCTGAAGTTATTGCGCAATACGTGGATTCCGGAAGATACGGATATGTTGCCCGTTGATGAAGCAACAACTATGAATATCATCGATCAAAATTCAAGTGATACAAATGCACCAGTAAAGGTGACGGTGGATGTCACTCGTCCGGATGGGACTCCTGTTGTTGCCGGAACAATTAACTTTGTATCAGCAGATTCCACGTTGCCCAATGGGACGCAGGTTGTTGCACGAGCTGCTACCGGAAGATTTGTATTGAGTATTTCTGGTTTGCCAGCGGGATCGTATGTGGGCTCTGTGAATTTTGTTGATGTCAGCGGCACACATGCAGCAAATCAACTTCCTATAACATTCACAATCGTCCAAGGCGCGACTCCTACGCCTAAACCAACGCCAACAAAGGTTCCCAAACCTCCCGTAGATTCATGCGCAGGGCAAATAAGAATTTAATTCGGTAGGCTTGGCACGTTATGAGCGAATCACTTCCAGGCGGTGTAGTCCGCACAGATATGGCGATGAATGATGGCCGCACTATTCGCTATTACGACAAAGTTGATAAAGGCAGTGCCGCTCGCATTGCAGTTGATAAGCGTCCCGTAGAAGCACCCGCAGGTATCGGTGAGCTACGACTAGATCCTTTGGTCAATGAATGGATTGCAGTTGCATCGCATCGCCAACATAGAAGCTTTTTACCACCTAAGGAACTGTGCCCAATTTGTCCAACAACAAGTGATGTACTCACTGAGATTCCAGATTCAGCTTTTTCGGTTGTCGTCTTTGACAATAAGAATCCTTCACTCAACGCAGCACCAGCAGGATGGGTTCTTCCGGAGTTAAATGGACCTGCTACTACAACACCTGCGGGTGTAGGAAAATGTGAAGTTGTTGTCTTTACAGATAAACATGATTCAAGTTTGAAAGAACTTTCCGAAGATCAAATTGCCCTCGTTGTTGCTGCATGGAGAGACCGCACGAAGGAGATTTCCAAACTTCCTAATATCGTTCAAATTTTTCCATTCGAAAATCGCGGCGTAGAAGTTGGTGTGACAATCCCCCATCCTCATGGCCAGATATATGCGTATTCATATTTGACCCCGCGGACTGAGCGCATGCTTGCCGTGGCTCAAGCGCATAAAACTAAAACCGGTCGCGTCTTAATGGATGACATCGTTTCTCGTGAGATCAACGACAAAGTGCGAATCGTCGCAGAGAATGCGCATTGGGTTGCCTACGTACCTTTTGCCTCTCGATACCCGTACGAGATTCATGTTGCTCCCAAGAAACGTGTACCGGATTTCGCAGAATTAAATGATGAACAGGCAGCAGCATTGCCATCAATCACAAAAGAAGTTCTCTCCCGCCTCGATGGCGTCTATGGAATTCCTATGCCTTACATGGCGTCTTGGCACCAAGCACCGGTAGCATTGGGCCGAGATCTACTTGGGCTGCATTTACAGATTACATCGGTGCGCCGCACACCTGACAAACTTAAATACTTAGCTGGCTCAGAATCCGGCGTGGGTGCCTTCGTGATGGATATGGCCCCAGAGCAATCTGCTGAACAATTAAAGGCAGTAAAGCTTTGACTCGAATTCTTGTAACTGGCGGCGCTGGTTACATCGGTTCTATCGCAACACACATGCTGCTTGAGGCAGGGTATGAAGTAAGCGTCCTCGATGACCTCTCAACTGGCCATAAAAATGCAATTGATACTCGAGCGCGCTTCGTAGATGGCTCTATTCTAGATTCAGATGCACTGACTGCCGCCTTAAGTAATTGCAGCGCGGTAATGCATTT
>CAIMSI010000106.1 GCA_903844115.1 uncultured Actinomycetes bacterium | reverse complement strand
GGATACCATGGAGGAGCGAGGCAAAGTGGCCAGCCATATTTGCATACCAAGTGTGCGAATGCGCCAGTTCTACACCTGCTACACCTTGTGCAATCTGCAGGTCAGTTGCAAGAGCAGCCAGGGCGGGATTGAGCTCTTGTAGCTCGGCGGGCAACGGATAGGCAGTTGCATCACTTCTAAGTTCGCCGAAGCAGTGCACATCTACCTCAATGGTGCTTCGCAGCGCCTTAGTAAGTTCAAAGGCATGGACACCAGCGCCACCATAAATGTGGGGCGGCCATTCTTTGGTCAGCATTCCCACGTGCCACATATGAAGAAGAACCAAGGCGGCGCCATCGTTACCTTCTCCTCGATTGGCGGGCGCAGCGCCAGCCCAGTTACCGGAATTCCATACGCTGCTTCGAAGGCAGCCATCCTTGGCCTGACCCGCAGGCTGGCTAAGGAGGTTGGCGAATTCGGTATCCGCGTAAATGCCATCGCTCCAGGACTGTTTCTCACCGATCGCCTCGCCGGTATGTTTGAAAAGATGAGCGAGGCTGACCGAAATGAAGTCCTCAGCGGAATCCCACTTGGCCGCATGCCTGAGCTTCGAGAGTGCGTCGATCCAGTCCTTTTCTTGGCTAGCGAAGAGTCCTCTTACATCACGGGAACTGTCCTGGATGTAAATGGGGGACGCCTTATGCCGAACTAACCTTCCGGATTGCTGACTACCGCCAGATTAACGCTCGTCAAAAAAAAGTCATAAAGTTATAAAAGATCAACCGGATTTCTATTGACTGGTTAATTTCCAGCCCTATAGTTATTTAATGACTTCTACCGGCGATATTTCAGTAGACGAATTCAAGACCGCAATGTCCTGTTGGGCCACCGGCGTCAGCATTATTACGGGTCACCATTATGAAGATACTTCTATGCCCATCGGCATAGTCTGCAATTCGCTGGCCTCCATCTCGCTGCCTGAGAAGTTAATTCTTTGGTCAGTCGATAAATCCTCCTCCTCCTATCCTCATTGGCTGACTGCAAAGAGTTTTCAGATCCATTTTTTAGCTGAGGATCAAAGGGAACTGGTCGCCCGATTTGCAAAAAAAGGCGGCAATAAATTTGAAAACCTTGAATATCAGACCAGCGAACTAGGTAACCCAATAATCCCTGGCGTTAGCGTCCGTATGGAGTGCACGACCTATCAGATTATTGATACGCCAGATCACACCTTGATTATTGGAAAACTCATCAGTTTAGAGAACAACAACAAATCACCGATTATCTATCTCCATAGTTCACTAGCAAGCTCCCAGAATGTCTATGCGCAATCCAACAAGTGAAAGGTAAATAAATGGCAAGAGCAATTCTCGATGGAAAAGGTTTTAAATTAGGACTCTTTTCCGCTAACTGTTCATCAGGTCTAGCTGTGACAAAGGTTGCTGATCGATGGAGCGGCTCATGGGAAGACAACCTTAAGATGGCGAAAATCGCGGACGAAGTTGGTATTGATTTCTTGCTTCCAATCGCTCGTTGGATTGGGTATGGCGGAGATACAAACTTTCATGAGAGCGTGCTCGATCCAACAGTATGGGCAGCTGGCCTACTTGCCAACACCAAGAACATCACAGTGTTTGCAACAATTCACACCGCCTATAACCATCCAATTGTGGTTGCAAAACAGATGGCTACAGTTGATCAAATTGGCAATGGCCGCGCGGGTATAAACATTGTTGCTGGTTGGAACCAGCCTGAATACGAGACTTTTGGCATGGATCTTCCACAAGAACACAACGATCGTTATGCGCTCGCCCAAGAGTGGTGGGATGTCATCAAGAAGATCTGGACAACGGATGGCAAGTTTGACCACACCGGAAAGTTCTATCAACTCAAGCATGTTGAAGGTTCACCAAAGCCAATTGGCGGAATGATGCCGGTTCTTAACGCTGGATCCTCGGGACAGGGTCGTGAATATGCGGCAAAGAATGCAAACTTCGCCTTCACGGTTGTTGGCGGGCCAGAAGATGGCGCCCAAATTGTGCAGCAAGTTACTGCGCAAGCGAAGAATGATTACAAGCGCGATATGGGTGTCTTTACTCTCGGACACGTAGTCTGTAAGCCAACACAGAAAGAAGCAGAGGAATTTCTGCACTATTACGCTGACGAAAATGCAGACTGGAACGCGGTTGATAACTTGATGCGTTTGCAAGGACTTCATGCAATGTCGTTCACTAAGGAGATGCTAGAAATGTTCCGTGGTCGCTTTGCAGCAGGACACGGTTCGGTTCCACTAATCGGAACTCCGGATCAGGTTGCAGATGCAATCGAGAGCTATCACAAGGCTGGCTTCGGCGGAATGACACTTGCATTCCTCGACTATGCCAAAGAGCTTCCATACTTCGCACAGGAAGTCCTTCCTCGTTTAGAGAAGAAGGGCGTTCGCGTCGCCAAGTGACGAGCTATAAAGATTCACTAATTCTCGGTGCCATGACAATCCCTAATCGGGTTGTCATGGCACCGATGACTCGCAACAGAGCTGACGAGAACGGTGACCCTAACGAATTAATGCGCGAGTACTACATGCAGCGCGCATCGATCGGTTTAATCATCACTGAGGGAACCGCGCCAGAGCATGTTGGTAAGGCATATCCAGGAATTCCCGGCATTTATACCGATACGCAAGAGAACGGCTGGAAATTAATTGCCGATGGTGTGCATTCGGTCGGTGGGCACATTTTTATGCAACTCATGCATTCAGGAAGAATTTCTCATAAGAAAATCACTGGATTAGATCCAGTTGCACCGAGTGCGGTAAAGCCAGCTGGTGAATTATTCACAGGCACGGGCATGGATTCATTCGAAACACCTCTTGAAATGAGCAGCGAGCAATTAAATGCCACTAAAGCCGCCTTTGTAGACGCCACGTCACGGGCGCTTCGGGCAGGTTTAGATGGCGTCGAGCTTCATGCCGCTAACGGATACTTACTCCATCAGTTTCTCGCTGAAAATTCCAATACTCGAGTAGATCAATATGGTGGAACGCCAGAAAATCGTGCTCGATACGTGCTTGAGGTTTTGGATGCCGTTCTTGAAGTAGCTCCAAGTTCTCAGGTGGGAATAAGAATTTCACCGAATGGAAAGTTCAACGATATTGACGAGGTTGATATCGATGGGACTTATAGTTACTTGATCTCGGAACTCAATCGTCGAAATCTCGCTTATCTACATGTCGCAAACCAGGCAGGTTTTGATGGCCTCGCATTCGCCAGAGAGCGATACTCAGGAATCCTTGTGGCGAACTCGGGATATGGGGATAAAGACAAAGTTGGAACCCTCAATCACTTGATCTCCACCAATCAGGCAGAGCTCTTTAGCCTTGGCCGGATGGCGCTGGCCAACCCCGACCTCATGGCTCGATTGAACACTGGCGCAGATTTCAATGCTGCCGACAGCTCCACCTTCTACTCCAGGGGGGCAGTTGGATACACGGATTACCCGGGGCTAAAAGTTACCTAATTGTTACATTGCGCTTTATTGACGATAGTCATTTGTAAGCAAGAATAGTCCAACTCGCTTCTTATGGCTGACCGGCCAGGGGCAAGCGAACCAACCATAAGGAGATATGAGTGAAGATTTCTAAGAAAATGCTTGTAAGCGTTGCTGCGGCAGCTCTTGCAATGACAGGAATTTCCGTGACATCTGCAGCAACTGCAAATGCAGCTTGTTCAAAGCCAATTCTTATTGGTGCAGCTATGGCACAAACAGGTTTTATGGCGCCATTTGATGGACCAGCACTCGAGACAGCAAAAATTGCAGTTGAGAAGATCAACGTTGCTGGTGGAGTTAACGGTTGCAAGCTAAAGCTCACAGCTGTAGATACCGGAACAAACCCAGATAAGGGACAACAAATTGCAACTCAACTCGTTGCACAAGGTGCAAAGCTTCTTCTCGTGACTTGCGATGCTGACATTAACTTGAAGTCAGAACAAGTTGGCGAAAAGGCTGGCGTACTTGTTATTGCTCCATGCGTAGGTTCTACTGCTATGGGTCCAGACAATGGTGAGAACCTTGGTTACTCACTTGGATCTGCAGTGCCAGGCGAAGCAGCAATCATGGCTGAATATGCATATTCATCACTTGGAAAGTCAGCAACTCTTTTCAAAGATATGTCAATCGCTTATACAACAAGCCAATGCGATGCATTTGAAAAGCGTTTCAAGGAACTCGGTGGAACTGTCAAGTCAGTTCAGCAATTCAACCAAACACAAGCTGGTTCTCTTGATAAGCCTGTAACTGCACAAGTTGCAGCTGCAAAGACAGATAACGCTGGCGTTATTGCACTTTGCTCATATCCAGGTGGTGGAGCACAAGCTCTCGCTGCTATTCGCGCAGGCGGAATCACAGCTCCTGTCATTTCAGGATTCGGTATGGATGGTGCATTCTGGGCTGGAGCGGTTCCAAACCTCTCTAACTTCTACGATGTCACATACGCATCTGTATTCGGTGATGACACCAACCCTAAGGTTCGTCTATTGCTCGCTGCATTTAAGCGCACAACCGGACAACCTGCCGCAACTTCAGGACTTATTACTGGTGCTTCATCAGTCGAAGCATTTGCTCTTGCAGCAACTCGCGCAGGATCATTTGATGGCAAGGCGCTATCAGCACAGCTCAATAAGTTCCACAATGAGGCTCTAACAGCTGGTCCAACCAGCTTTAGCCCAACACTTCACGTAAACGTGTCACGTCCTATGGCCATCATCAAGACAACCAATGGCGTTCACAAGCTCGTTAAGTACGCAGCGGCTGTAAAGCCAACATTCTAATTTTTGGAGTTTAACTCTGTAAATTAGATTCGAATTAGTTCAAGGTGTGTAATAGTAAATTGCACACCTTGAACTTTTTTCAATGTAAACTTAAGTTAGTTCATTAGATTGGAGTTGAAACGCTTGGAGCAAAAAACTTTTCATGCAGATGAAATAAGCAAATCTTTCGGAGCGCTCCAGGTTCTCGATAATGTTTCACTTGCCATTAAGCCAGGCGAAATCGTTGGACTATTAGGTCCAAACGGAGCAGGAAAATCCACATTTATAAATATCCTCGCTGGATATGAAAGACAAGATGGCGGCACGGTTACCATCGATGGCGTTCCACTTGATGGACGTAAACCTAGCGATCGCGCGAAGTTAGGTATCGCGCGTACCTTCCAATCCGGACGGCTATTTGGGAATCTCACCGTGGCTGAGAATGTTGCCCTCGGAGCATTAGGACTTGGAAATTCACGTAAAGTCGCGGAAGATCGTGCAGATGAAGTACTTGAAATTTTAGGAATCGACAAGTTAAGTAGATTTCCCGCCGGAAGCATTTCACATGGAAATGCACGCTTGGTGGGCCTCGCTCGCGCCGTCGCGGCACATCCAAAATATCTAATTATGGATGAGCCCGCGGCTGGACTTAATGAGGATGAGGCGCCTCGATTACTACATGCCCTCGAACAAGTACGTAAGAACATTGGCTGCGGAATGTTGTTGGTTGAGCACAATGTGAAGCTAGTAACCGAAGCCTGTGATCGAGTCATAGTGCTGGCCACCGGAATTTTGATTTTTGATGGATTGCCTGCAGATGCTTTAACTAACCCCGAAGTTAAAACCGCCTACTTGGGAAGTTCCGGTGCCCACTAATGCCACTACTTGAAGTCACTGATCTCATTGCAGGTTACGGGAGAGTTGAAGTAATCAGCAAAATCTCGTTCTCTATTGAAGCCGGAAAGTCAGTGGGAATTGTTGGCCCAAATGGAGTTGGAAAATCAACGTTGCTTCAAGCCATTGCTGGCGGAATCTCTCCTTCGGGCGGCTCAATAAAACTGGACGGCGTAGATATAAAGGGAAAAAAGCCGGAGGACATTGTTCGACTGGGCCTCTCATTGGTTCCGGAAGGGCGGCAAATATTCTCAGGGCTCTCCGTAAAAGAGAATCTTGCCCTTGGACTTACTGGTCGCAAGGATAAGAAAGGCTCAGTTGAGGCTATTCTGAAAATGAAGGAGCTCTTTCCGGTTCTCTCAACCCACGAAAATCATCAGGCAGGAATGCTCAGCGGCGGACAGCAACAACAGCTTGCAATTGCACGTGCTCTTATCTCGGAGCCAAAAGTTTTACTACTTGACGAACCTAGTCTCGGATTAGCGCCGACAGTTATTGATGATGTATTTGATCGTTTAAAGCAGATTATCGCCCTAGGCACAGCGGTCGTAATCGTTGAGCAACGAGCTAACCTCGTAACAACATTTGCTGAAGAGACCCTAGTTATTCGAGATGGTCATGTGCAGAGCCGCCTTACTCCGGCTGATGCTGCAAATCTTGCCTCACTGGAGAAGTCATATTTCGGAGCAGGTGAATAAATGATTCAATCTATACTCGATGCAATTAGCCTCGGAGGCCTCTACGCACTTGCGGCACTTGGACTTGGGCTGGTCTTCGGAGTAATGCGCCTTGTGAATTTTGCCCATGGTGAGCTAATCACTATTGCCGCTTATATGTTGGTAGTAACCGTTAATCTCCCGTTGATTATAAGTTTGCTTCTTACCGTTTTAGTGACGGCTGCTGTTGCATTCTTGATGGAATTAACAATCTATCGTCGCCTTCGAGGGGTCAATCCAGCGATTATGTTGATTGCTTCGTTTGGGCTTTCTACCGTGCTTCAACGGGTATACGAGTTAATTTTTGGTGCATTACCTAAATCTGCCGTAGTCGCTCCATTCTTAAATGGTGCATTTAAGTTTGCAGGACTCTCCATCACAATTTCAAGCGTGATTACCATCGTATTGACCGTTGTAATACTTCTAGCAATGGGATACCTAGTAGAAAAAACTTCCCTTGGATTGCAGCTCCGCGCCGCAGCTGCCGATTTCAGGACTGCTCGCCTTCTAGGCGTTCGATCAAATAGGTTAATCAGCGCAGCGTTTGTCCTCAGCGGAGTCTTGGCTACTTGCGTTGCATTTATTCTCGTAGTCGAAAATCCAGAAGTGAATCCTTACTATGGTGTAAACATTACGATTCTCGCGCTTGTTGGCATTGTCATAGGTGGCATTTCATCCCTACGAGGTGCTGCACTTGGCGGATTTGTTGTAGGGGTCATCCTCAGCGCTTTAAACACTTTGTTAGGAAACGGTCGAGTCTACGCGTATAGCTGGCTTTTCCTCTTGGTGCTTATTATTTTGCTCGTGCGCCCCGGTGGATTCTTGAGTAAAGGTTCGGAATTGGAGCGCGTCTGATGAAGCATGGTGGATATACAAAGTTCTCACTCCAAAATTTACTTGGCCCATTAGCCTTATTGACGGTTGCTACTTACTTCCTAAATGGCGCTTCTACAAGCCTCCAGCTCATTACTCAATTTGCTCTTTGCTATTTTGTCATGGTACTTGCGCTTCAAGTTTTTGTAGGAAATTCGGGAGTTCTCTCTTTTGGTCATGGCTCCTTTGCGCTCCTTGGATCTTACGTTTCAGGCATGCTTACCGCGCCAGTTCACATTAAAGGTCACGCCCTTGCACTTAACCAATTATGGAGTTTCCTCGTTCCACTACAGGTGAATATTTATGTAGCTATGGCGCTCTCGGCCCTCATAAGTGGAGCTGTTGCCGCACTTACAGGAATACTCTTAATGAGACTTAATGGCCTTGCTGCTGGCATTGCAACTTTTGCACTCTTGGGTGTTACCTACAATATTTTCTTCAATAACAAGCAAATAGGACCTGGTTCACAAGCGTTGCCTGCAGTACCAACAATCACTAATACCTATATCCTGCTTCTGATCGCAGCTTTGAGCTTGGTATGTGTTTACTTCTTTAATATCTCGCGAATTGGTCGAACGATTCTGGCTACTCGAGAAGATGCAATGGCGGCACCTGCGCTGGGTGTAAGTATCTTCAAAGTTCGCCTTATTGCGTTCTCTATATCGGGCGTATTGGCTGGTCTTGCAGGTTCTATGTATGTGCATGTCGCCGGAACATTCCAAGTTCAGGATTATTACCTTGATTTCACTTTCATGACGCTCTCAATGCTTATAGTCGGAGGAAGTGCGAGCATTTGGGGAGCCCTTGTAGGCACAGTACTTATTACTGGAGTGGGTCAAATCCTGCTTATGATGGAGCAAAATCTTCCGGTTTTCGGTTTGCACATAACTATCCCGCTCGGTTCTCGCGCAGTCATCATTGCGGTTACATTCGTTGCTATGTTGCTTTGGCGCTCAAGTGGTATTACGAACGGAAGAGAGTTTTCCTTAGATTTTCTTAAGAAACTATCTAAGAAGAACTAATTTCTAAACTGACCGAAATCTGGTTGGCGCTTCTCTTGGAAAGCTTTTCCGCCCTCTTTAGCCTCATCGGTCTTGCCGTAAAGATCGAGTACATCAAAGGCAAGGGATTGAATACCTACGATATGGTCGGTATCGGCATTAAATGAATGCTTAAGAGCTTTAAGGGCAGTAGGGGAGAGCGCACAGACTTTCAGCGCCCAATCCATGGCTGCATCCATAAGTTCTGAAGGTTCAACGACTTTATTGACAAGGCCCCAACGCTCGGCGGTTTCGGCATCGTATTGCTCGCACAAGAACCAAATCTGACGAGCGCGCTTTTCGCCGACAACACGAGCAAGGTATGCACTTCCAAATCCTGCATCAAAAGAACCTACGCGTGGACCCACTTGACCAAACTTTGCAGTCGTAGCTGCAATAGATAAGTCAGAGAGAACATGAAGAACGTGTCCGCCGCCGATGGCAAAGCCGTTCACTGCTGCGATGACTGGCTTTGGGATGGAGCGAATTATTTTGTGGAGAGACTCAATTTCAAACATTCCAGTTTCGGTCTCGCCGTAATTGCCTTTCTCGGCTCGTTCCTTCTGGTCTCCGCCTGTGCAGAATGCCTTTTCGCCAGCACCGGTGAGAATAATTGCGCCAACCTTTGGATCTACCCAGGCGGTTTTAAAGCCAGCGAGAAGTTCATCGACGGTGCGGCCACGAAGTGCGTTATAGCGATCTGGGCGATTAATAGTCATAATCGCTACGCCCTGCTTCACTTCATAAATTACATCGGTAAATTTTGAAAGCTCAATCATGTCGTTACCTTATCTACTCGGCCCTAGTTGGAATCTACTTTGATTGCGATGGCTACGCCCAGCCCAACGCCAATACATGCGGCCGCGATACCAATTCCGCCGCCTTGGCGTTTGAGTTCGCGAGCGGTTTCTACAATAACGCGTGATGCGGAGGCTCCGACGGGATGCCCAATTGCAATCGCCCCACCATTGATATTGACCTTATCTAACGGGATTTCTGGCATTTCATGAAGGACGGTCAGGACCATGGAAGCGAAGGCTTCGTTGATCTCCCAAAGCTTGATATCGGATGCAGAGAGATTTAATTTCGCAAGGAGTTGGCGAATCGCGATTACCGGTGCCAAGGTAAATTGTTCTGGTTCGGTGGCCACCATGCGGGTTCCAATGATGGAGCCGATAGATTCGAGTCCCAGCTCGCGGGCAGTGGCACTGGATGTGATGAGAGCGGCAACGCTTCCATCATTTAGCGGAGACGAGTTTCCGGCAGTACCTGCGCCACCTTCGGAGAATGCGGATGGCAAGGAGGCTAATTTTTCGAGAGTGGTATCTGGGCGAATGGATTCATCTCGGGAAACGCCATTAAAAGTTGTTACCCAATCGTTATGAATACCGCGATCCCAAGCAGCTCCGGCAAGTTGATGGGAGCGAAG
>CAIMSI010000105.1 GCA_903844115.1 uncultured Actinomycetes bacterium | reverse complement strand
GTCCTCAATTCGCGACTAAAGAAATAACTATTCGTGACTTTGCACTTGCTCAAGAATTAGATATTCCTGTAACCGTTCATGTTGGTGATGGTGCATGGGGTCGAAGTAAGCCAGTTGTGTGGATGAAAGAGAATGGTCTTACAACTTCTAAGACAACCTATGTTCACTGTAACTCACTGAGCGATATTGAATTCGACATCATTAAAGAAACGGGTGGCGCCATTTCAATCGCTCCTGAACTTGAAATGCATATGGGCCATGGACGCCTAGCTACATTGCGAGGACGTGATCGTAAGATTCCTGTATCAATTTCAATTGACGTTTGTACTTCAGTTGGTGGCGACATGTTTAGTGCAATGAGAGCAACACTTGCTGGAACACGTTACCTCGTCAATGTTAAAGCTCTGGATGAAGACCAGAACATTCCACTTCCAATAACTGCTGTTGAAGTTTTGAATTTTGCCACCCAGCAAGGCGCTCAAGCTGCATGGTTGGATGAGAAGATCGGATCACTCACAGTTGGAAAGCAAGCAGATGTGATCCTTATGCGCACAGACACATATGGAATGCAACCATTGAACTATGCGGCTGGCGCTGTTGTGGAATCGGGTAATCCTCAATTGGTTGACACGGTCTTTGTAAATGGTGCACTGGTAAAAAGCAATGGAAAAATTATTAACCATGACATCAATAAAATCCGATTGCTAGCTGATCAAGCACGCGATCGCGTTCTTCATGCTGCAGGCATCGAAGACCCGGGATTATGGCAGCCTGAACTTTATTCTGCTCCTCCAAAATAAACCCAAATTTCTATCACAACTATGAATGGAGAGAAAACATGTCAGATAAAAAAATCATCGCAATCGTAGGAGCTACTGGTGCGCAAGGTGGTGGTTTGGCCCACGCAATTTTGTCTGACCCAAACTCTGAATTCTCCGTCCGCGCGTTTACACGAGATGTAAATTCAGATGCTTCAAAAGCTCTGGCAAGGGCTGGTGCGGAGGTAGTCAGTATTGATATTGATGATGAGGCGGCGATTACAAAGGGGCTTGCCGGTGTATATGGAGCTTTTTTCGTAACTTTTTTCTGGGCTCACTTCAATCCAGAAATTGAACTTCGTCAAGCAGAGAATATGGCGAAAGCTGCAAAAGCAAGCGGTGTCAAGCATGTCATCTGGTCCACTCTCGAGGACACCCGCCATTGGATTCCTCTTTCGGATGACAGAATGCCCACACTCCAAGGAAAATATAAAGTCGTACATTTTGATGCAAAAGCAGACGCTAATCACTTTTTTACAGATTTAGGGCTCCCGGTAACATTTCTCCAAACCACTTTCTATTGGGAGAATCTGATCTATTTCGGTATGGGCCCACAACGTGGAACTGACGGTCAATTAACGTTGACTTTCCCGATGGGAAATAAGAAGTTGTCAGGTATTGCAGCCAGTGACATTGGGCAAGTTGCTTACTCGATATTCAAAGCTGGCCCCTCTAACACCAACCAATTTGTTTCAATCGCTGGTGAACATATAACGGGTATCGAAATGGCGGATGCGCTCAGCGCAGCAATCGGAGAAAAGGTTATCTACAATGCAATCACTCCAAACGACTACCGAGCGCTGGGCTTCCCCGGTGCAGATGATCTAGGAAATATGTTCCAGTTTTATGCTGATTTTGAAGATGACTTCACGAAAGTTAGAAAAATTTCTGAAATTAAGAAAATGTACCCGGGATTGAAATCATTTAAAGATTGGTTAGGCAACTCGGCAAGAATTCCAATTGCAGCAAAACCCAAGGATTAAATGACCCTGAGCTGAGTTGTGCGGAGCCCAGCGGGGCCAGCGCCGACGATTTCTACTTTGTATGTTGACACAAATAATCCTGTCGGTAACTAGTGGGATGAATTAAGGAACGTTACGTGGTCCGGGTTAAGTTCATCGAGTGAGCGAGCGCCCAATAGTTTCATAGTTCGCGTCATTTCGCTTCTGAGGATTTCCAAAGTTCGATCCACGCCTTCTTTTCCTCCGGCCATGAGGCCATATAAATAGGCTCTGCCAACCCAGGCAAAATCAGCACCTGAGGCGATTGCAGCGACGATATCAGCGCCGTGCATAATTCCAGTATCCACGTGTAACTCTGCTCGATCTTTTATTGCAGCCCTCACTTGAGGAATCAACAAGGCTGGAATAGGTGCCCGATCGAGTTGTCTTCCGCCATGGTTTGAAAGAATGATTGCATCAGCCCCAGCTTCGACAGCCATAGTTGCATCATCCACGTGCTGAATTCCCTTAACAATCAATTTGCCCTGCCATTGTTGGCGAATCCACTTTAAGTCTTCAAAAGTCACAGTTGGGTCAAACATCGAATCCAAAAGTTCGGCAACCGTACCGTTCCACGAATCAAGTGATGCAAAAGTTAGTGGGTCTGTGGTGAGGAAATTAAACCACCAGGCTGGTCGCGGGATTGCGTTTAAAATAGTTTTTGAGGTGAGAGATGGCGGAATTGTCATTCCATTGCGGACATCGCGCAACCTGTCTCCAGCAACAGGGACATCAACAGTAAGAACGAGTGTTTCAAATCCAGCGGCAGCCGCTCTATTCACTAATCCCATACTGCGCTCACGGTCTTTCCACATATACAACTGGAAGAAGTTTCTACCTGTGGGCGCTGCTTTTGCCACGTCTTCAATAGATCGAGTGCCCATTGTTGAGAGAGTAAATGGAATTCCAGCATCCATTGCAGAAGTGCAACCTGCAATTTCTCCCTCGGTTTGCATCATTCGAGTAAACCCGGTTGGTGCAATCCCGAAAGGCATCGCGGATTTCTTGCCAAGCATGTTGGTCGAAAGATCAAATGTGGAAACATCACGCAAGACTCGAGGGTGGAAAGTAACTGCTTGAAATTCTTTACGGGCGTTCAAAAGGCTTGATTCTGTTCCCGCGCCTCCATCGGTGTAATCAAAAGGAGCTTTTGGGGTGCGACGCTTTGCAATCACGCGAAGGTCGTAAATCGTGAGCGCTCGGGTAAGACGGCGGCGCTTAGAACTCCAAATTATTTTGCGAAAGCGCAGCAGTTGACGCAAATCTTTATACCCAGGAAATCTGCGGCTCACTTTTATTTTCGTCATCAAATTCCTGTTCAGCTAGTTTTTCGGAGTACGGCGCCAGTTTCACGTACTTCCTTTAAATTGCGGTTTCCAGTTAGAGCCATTGTATTAATAAAGTCTCGACGTAAAAGCTCAACAGCCTTCTCTACTCCACGCTCCCCATCAGCCATCAGCCCGTATAAATAGGCGCGACCAACCAATACCGCTTTCGCCCCTAGCGCGATTGCTGCGTAGGCATCTTGGCCAGACATAACTGAGCCATCTATGTAAATATCTAACTTTTTACCAACCGCCTTAACAACATCCGGCAAAATTTCAATCGGGACCGGACCCCGATCTAATTGTCGATTGCCGTGATTTGAAAGCACAATTCCTTGGACGCCCATCTTCGCAAGTAACTTTGCATCTTCCACACTTTGAATGCCCTTGACGATAATTGGACCTTTCCATTCTTTCTGAAGCCATTTAACATCATCAAAGGAGAGCGCTGGAGAAAAAATTGTAGCTGCAAGTTCGACGAGGGATTTATCCCATCCCCTAAAAGCAGCAAATTCTAATTTCTTAGTTGTGAAGAGATTAATCCACCACATTGGTTTGCGCGCGATTGCAAAAACTGTTGAAAGACGAATGCGTGGTGGGATCGTGAGGCCATTTCGTAGATCACGTAAGCGAAGTCCGCTTACCGGAGTATCTACGGTAAGGATAAGTGCTTCGAATCCTGATTCACGGGCTTGCTTGATGACGGCCAAACTGTCGGTTCTATTTTGCATCACGTACAGCTGAAACCAGCGCCGAGCATCAGGAACAGCAGCTGCAAGTTCGGCCGGTGATGTAGTCCCCATTGTTGATAGGCAATAAATTAAGTTATTGCGTTCAGCGACGGCAGCAACTGCCGGTTCACCTACATGCTGCATTAAGCGTGTGTAACCAGTTGGTGCAAAAATAATTGGAAGATCTACCTTTTTGCCAAAAAACATTTCAGATGAGTCAACGGTGGATACATCGCGCAGAGTTCTTGAATTAAATTCAACACTTCTGAGCGCCAATTGAGACCGCGAATACCCGATCTCGTCTAAAGCTGAACCTTCGACAAAATCATAAACAACCTTGGGCACTCGCTTCTTTGCCAATAGTGCCAAATCCTCGATTGTTTGAGCTTTGGAAGTCGCTAACTTCCGACGATTTAGAGTAGGCAACTTCCATTCAATGAGGCCATAAAAATATCGAAGGTTTGGGAAATTTCGTTTGGATTTGATCATCGAATCTCGATTTATTTATGCAGAATGGATGGCAGTCATAACTGCGCGCGACATCGTTGGGTAGTCCTTGGTATTCGAGACGTTATCCACTAATTCATAATCTCTTACTACCAAAATACGATCGGCAAGTGAAATCATTTCGGGCAAATCACTTGAGATTAAAATGATTGAAAGTCCAGCATTCGCAAGCTCAACAATTAGTTCATGGAAGGAAGCCTTTGTGCGAACATCTACGCCAACGGTTGGTTCATCGATAATCAGAATATTGGTTTCAGCCGCTAACCATTTTGCTACCGAAACCTTTTGCTGATTTCCGCCAGAAAGTGTTCCGGCAAGTTGATTGTTATCAACTACTTTTATACCTAAGCGTTCAACATACTTACTAGATATTGAATCCTCTTTTTGGAAACTAATAATTCCAAGTTTTTGTAAAATTTTAGAGAGCACCGTAACAGAGATATTTTTACGGACTGGGAAGTCAAGAAAAAGCCCCTCTTCTTTTCTGTTTTCAGTTACATACCCAATATGGTGGGTGTGAAGGGCGTCGCGAAGTGAATTGATGTGAACCACTTGACCATTGATTTTAACTTCGCCACCCGTAATTTTGTGGAGTCCTAAAACGCTTCTAGCAAGTTCACTTCTACCCGCGCCCACTAATCCGTACATGCCAAGAACTTCACCTGGATAAAGAGCGAGGGAAATTTTTTCATGCCCAAGTGCGGTCGCAACATTAATTAATTCAAGAACGGGCGGAACGCTCCGGTTCACTTCTCGTAGTTCCACTTTTCGATCGGCAAGGTGGCGGCCAACCATCGCGTCTACAACTTCACTTTGCTTGTAATTTGCAAGTGGTTGCGATTCAAGAATACTTTCACCATCTCTCAAAACGGTGACGGTATCGCATATTTCATAGACTTCTTCGAGCTTGT
>CAIMSI010000104.1 GCA_903844115.1 uncultured Actinomycetes bacterium | reverse complement strand
TGGTTCTGGAGTAGCCGGATTAACAACAGCGCTTAACGCACGAGCAGCTAATCTCTCAGTCCTACTTGTAACAAAAGCAAATATTGATGAAGGCTCTACAAAATGGGCACAAGGCGGCATTGCTGCCGCACTTGGTCCAGGAGATACACCAGATCAACACAAAAGTGACACTCTTATCGCGGGTGCAGGTTTATGTGACCTAGATGCAGTAAATGTTTTAGTCACTGAAGGGCCAGAAGCGGTGCGTAAGTTAATTGCTCACGGCGCAGTTTTTGATAAAGCCGAAAGTGGTGAAATTGCGCTGACACGCGAAGGCGGGCATCACAGAAATAGAATTTTGCATGCTGGCGGGGATGCAACCGGCGCTGAAGTATCACGGGCGCTACTTGCAGCGGTTCAAAATGATGAAGGAATCGAAATTATCGAGCACGCACTTGTCATCGATGCCCTTAAATCTAAATCAGGCGAAGTATGTGGCGTCACAGTTCACGTTATTGGTGAAGGTTCTAGAGATGGAGTTGGGCAAGCTCTTGCACGTGCTGTAGTAATTGCGACAGGTGGTTTGGGTCAGGTTTATTCTCAAACAACCAATCCTGCTGTCTCAACTGGCGATGGTGTTGCAATGGCTCTTCGGGCGGGTGCCGATGTTGCCGATGTTGAGTTTATTCAATTTCATCCAACCGTATTATGGAGAGATATGAGCTTGGGTGGGCAACAACCACTTATTAGTGAAGCAGTTCGAGGTGAGGGAGCAATACTTCTTAACCATAAAGGTGAACACTTTATGCAAGGCAAGCATGAGCAAGCTGACCTAGCTCCACGCGACATAGTTGCCAAGGAAATATTTACACAAATGAAAGAGGCAAATGTCCCTCATGTTTGGCTCGATGCAACAGCTATTAAAGACTTCAAGGAGCGCTTTCCAACTATCTATGCATCTTGCCTTGAAAATGGAATTGATCCCACAAAGCAGTTAATTCCAGTTGCACCTGCCTCCCATTATTCATCAGGTGGTGTTTTAGTTGACCTCAACGGAGAGAGCACAATTAGAGGACTTTATGTATGCGGTGAGAGTGCTTGTACTGGTGCTCATGGCGCCAACCGCCTTGCATCTAACTCACTCCTCGAAGGATTAGTTTTTGGTGCGCGCATCGCAGAACATATTGCAAAACACTTGCCAGAGTATCGTGACCCTGTCATAAATGATAAAGAGAAAAAAATTCTTCTAGATCCCGCAATCCGAATTCCCCTCCAACTCGCTATGAGCGAGGGAGCAGGTGTTATGCGTTCTGAGAAAAGTTTAAATGGCGCAATTCTAACTTTAGAAGAACTGAGTAATCGAAAGACAAAAGTTGCTGATATAAATTCATGGGAAGTTTCAAATCTTTATTTTCTAGCAACTGCGATTGTCAGATCAGCTCTCGCGCGTACAGAATCTCGTGGATCGCATTGGCGCAGTGATTTCCCAGTTATTGACATTAAATGGCAGTCTCGTATCGTGGAGCACTTAGATATTAACGGAGCATGGTCAACGACAACGGAAGCAGTTCAGTCATGAATGATGGATTGAAATTTCTCATAGAGAGAGCGATTGCTGAAGATCTAGCTGGTGGCATTGATATCACTAGCCATGCCACTATTCCTGAAGATCAACTTTCGGTAGC
>CAIMSI010000103.1 GCA_903844115.1 uncultured Actinomycetes bacterium | reverse complement strand
TCAATATCTTTTTCAGACATAGCTGGCACTGAAACCGCGACACCGGGAAGATTTATGCCCTTGTTATTGCTTACCGTCCCAGGTTCGGTGACCTTGGTTATTACGTCATTTCCTTTGACTTCAATAACTTGAACAGTAACTTTTCCATCATCGATCAGAATGTGATCTCCAGCTTTACAATCTCCGGGTAGACCTTTATATGTTGTTCCGACTCGATCTTTTGTTCCTTCTACATCATCGGTGGTGATAGTAAAGATGTCTCCACGCGCTAAATCATGTGGACCCGCAATGAATCTAGCCAGGCGAATCTTTGGACCTTGTAAGTCAACAAGGATTGCAACGGGACGTCCCGCAGCTTTTGCCGCTGCGCGTACTAAATCCAGACGGCCTTGGTGCTCTTCGTAAGAGCCGTGTGAAAGATTTAATCTCGCCATATTCATGCCGGCGTCAATGAGCGCCTTTACCTTTTCAGCAGATTCGACTGCCGGACCCATCGTGCACACAATTTTCGCTCTACGCATATAAGTAAGTCTATCGGCTAATTCAGTTGCTCTGTTAAACCGTGAGTGAACGTGTAGTGGGTTCAATAGGCGATGGTAACTGCGTCTCCCCTGCCAAGAATTCATCAACTGCTGCGGCAGCGCTTCTGCCTTCAGCAATTGCCCATACGATCAATGATTGACCACGCCCAGCATCGCCACAGACATATACACCTTCAACAGATGTTGCAAACTTTTCATCACGCTTGATATTGCTTCGCTCATCAAGATCAACTTCTAGCTGAGTAATTAATTCATTCTTCTCAGGTCCAAGAAATCCCATCGCAAGAAAGACTAAATCTGCTCGTATTTCTTTTTCGCTACCTTCAACCTTTTCAAACTTGCCATTAACAAACTCTGTTTCCACGATCTTAATTGCTCGCAAGTTTCCGTCTTTATCACCCAAAAATTCTTCTGTGGAAAGTGCATAGAGACGCTCTCCAGCTTCTTCATGTGCGCTGCTCACTCGATAGATCATTGGGTATGTTGGCCAAGGTTGGCTTGAGGGGCGCTCCTCTGTTGGTCTAGGCATGATTTCGAGCTGTGTAATACTCGCAGCTCCTTGACGAATTGCAGTACCCAAACAATCAGCACCGGTATCTCCGCCACCAAGAATGATTACGTGCTTGCCTGCTGCGTTAATTGGAGGCTCTCCAGAAAGTTCACCAAGACCTTGCTTATTGCCCCATGGCAAATATTCCATTGCTTGATAAATCCCTTTGAACTCACGCCCTGGAACATTGATATCGCGCCAGTTTGTGGCACCGACGGCAAGAACAACGGCATCATATTTAGAGCGCAATTCATCACCTGTTATATCCACGCCAACATTCACGCCTGCTCGAAAGCGAGTTCCTTCAGCTTCCATTTGAATAATACGGCGATCAACAATTGATTTCTCCATTTTAAATTCTGGAATTCCATAACGTAGCAATCCACCAATGCGCGGTGCGCGCTCATAGACTGCAACAGTGTGTCCTGCACGAGTAAGTTGTTGAGCGGCAGCAAGGCCAGCAGGTCCAGAACCAATAACAGCAACAGTTTTGCCAGTAAGTCGATCTGGTGGAAGCGGCTTTACTAAACCATTACCAAAGGCCTCTTCAATTGTCCGTAGCTCCACTTGCTTAATTGTGACTGCATCGGCGTTAATAGCAACGACACATGCTGTTTCACATGGCGCAGGACATAAACGCCCTGTGAACTCAGGAAAGTTATTTGTTGCATGCAAGCGGTCGATTGCCTCTGATCGCTCCCCACGCCAAATCAAGTCATTCCACTCGGGGATGAGATTTCCTAGTGGGCAGCCTTGATGACAAAAGGGAATTCCACAATCCATGCAACGACCAGCTTGCTTCTGAAGCGCACCAAACTCTTGCTCTTCATAAACTTCTTTCCAGTCTTTAATGCGAACATTAACTGGGCGACGAGTTGGTGTTTGACGCTCTGTCGTAAGAAAACCTTTTGGATCAGCCACGTGTTGCCTCCATTACTGCCTCATCGACATTTGTTCCTTCGCGTTCCGCTCTCTCCATTGCTGCAAGCACCTTGGCATAATCTCTAGGCATAACCATTGAAATTCGCTTGGATTGTTTCTTCCAATCAGAAATAAGTTCATGCGCAATTACAGATCCCGTCTCTGCATGGAATTTAGAAATAATCTCATTTACTTGTGTTGATCTAGTTTCCGTCATCTCTAATACATCAACCATTTCAGGGTTAACAAGGCGGGGATCTAAATCAAGAACAAATGCAACTCCACCTGACATTCCTGCGCCAAAGTTACGTCCAATAGAGCCAAGGATAATTGCAACACCTCCGGTCATATATTCACAACCATGGTCGCCGACTCCTTCTTCGATAGCGATAGCGCCAGAGTTTCGAACACAGAAACGTTCTCCAACAACACCACGGATAAAAATCTCACCACTTGTTGAGCCATAACCAATGACATTTCCTGCAATGACATTCTTTTGCGATTCAAACGTTGCTTTCTCATCTGGGCGAACAATTACACGTCCACCAGATAATCCTTTACCAACATAGTCATTAGCATCACCATAAAGACGCAGCGTTAAACCTTTTGGAATAAAGGCACCGAGTGACTGACCAGCTGAACCATGAAATGAGATATCAATCGTGTTCTCTGGTAAACCTGCACCACCATACTTGCGAGTGATCTCCGCCCCAAGCATTGTTCCAACAGTGCGGTTGACATTTCGCACGGGAATTTCAAGGCGAACAGGCTCGCCCTTTGCCAGAGCAGCAGCCGAAAGTTCGATCAACTTATTATCAAGAGCGGCATCAAGACCGTGATTTTGAACATCAGTGTTCTTGCGCTCTCCGGTAAGTAAAGGTGCCTTAAGAAGTGGTGCAAGATCCAAGCCACTTGCCTTCCAGTGGTCAACAGCATCTTTAGTCTCAAGTATTTCTACTTGGCCGACCGCTTCTTCAATAGTTTTAAAACCAAGTTTTGCAAGCCATTCGCGAACTTCCTCAGCAATATATTCAAAGAAGGTCTCAACAAACTCTGGCTTACCTGAGAACCGTTTACGCAGTTCTGGATTCTGTGTTGCAACACCAACAGGGCAAGTGTCTAGATGACATACGCGCATCATGACGCAACCTGAGACAACAAGCGGCGCGGTAGCAAAACCAAATTCTTCTGCTCCAAGTAATGCGGCAATAACGACATCGCGGCCAGTCTTCATCTGTCCATCAACTTGTACAACAATGCGATCACGAAGCCCATTGAGCATAAGGGTCTGCTGTGTTTCAGCAAGACCTAACTCCCATGGCGCACCTGCATGCTTAAGTGATGTGAGTGGTGAAGCACCAGTTCCCCCATCATGTCCTGAAATCAAGACAACATCGGCGTGTGCCTTTGAAACACCTGCTGCAACTGTTCCAACACCAACTTCTGCGACAAGCTTGACATGAACGCGTGCATTCTTATTAGCATTCTTTAAATCATGAATGAGCTGCGCTAAATCTTCAATAGAGTAAATATCATGATGAGGTGGAGGAGAAATAAGCCCAACTCCAGGTGTTGA
>CAIMSI010000102.1 GCA_903844115.1 uncultured Actinomycetes bacterium | reverse complement strand
TGCCCAGGCAGTTGCACTAGGCGGTGCGTCACTTCAAATTTATTTTGTCGGTCTGGTTCTGCAATTTATTTTCGTTGATAAATTACAAATTCTGCGATCACCAGGTTACGTCTCACCTTTGCAGGACCCCAAGGGATGGTTCCTTGAAATGCTCTTGCCTTGGATTACCTTGGCCTTCTTGCTCTCCGCGATTTACGCACGTTTAACTCGCGCGGGCATGCTTGAAATCATGAGTGAGGATTACATCCGTACGGCTCGTGCAAAAGGATTAAAGAAGTCCACCATTAACTTTAAGCACGTCCTGCGTGCTGCAATTACTCCAATTGTTACCGTCTTTGGACTCGACCTTGGTCAACTTCTTGGCGGGGCCGTTATTACCGAATATGTTTTCAATATTCCGGGTCTTGGTCGCTTGGCAACAGATGCGGTTTCGAACGTGGACTTACCAGTTATTGTTGGAACAGTTATGTTTGCAGCATTCTTTATTGTTGTAGCAAATATTTTGGTGGACCTTCTCTACAGCCGCCTTGATCCAAAGGTGCGCATGCAATGAGCACTCCATTTCTGGAAGTTAAAGACCTCAAGGTTCACTTCCCAACTGATGATGGCTTGGTACGCGCCGTTGATGGTTTGAGTTTCTCTGTTGAAAAAGGCAAAACCCTAGGAATTGTCGGTGAGTCAGGTTCTGGTAAATCAGTGACCAGCCTTGCAATTATGGGTCTACACAAAGAAACCCGCGCCCAAGTAAGTGGACAGATTCTTATTGATGGCATTGATGTTGTAACAGCAAGTGAAAATGAAGTACGCAAACTTCGTGGCACAAGTATGGCCATGATTTTCCAGGATGCACTCGCTGCCCTTCATCCTTATTACAAAGTTGGTGCGCAAATTGCAGAGGCCTACCGTGTTCACAACGATGTCTCCAAAAAAGTTGCCCAAACTCGTGCAATCGAACTACTTGACCGTGTAGGTATTCCAGATCCCGCAAAACGTGCTGATTCCTACCCTCATCAATTTTCTGGTGGTATGCGCCAACGCGCGATGATTGCAATGGCGCTATCTTGTAATCCATCACTCTTGATTGCCGATGAACCTACGACAGCGCTAGATGTAACGGTGCAGGCACAAATTTTGGATTTGCTTCGTGATCTGCAAAAGGAGTTTGGTTCAGCAATTATTTTGATTACGCACGATCTTGGCGTGGTCGCCGAAATTGCAGATGAAATTCTCTTGATGTACGCAGGCCGCGGAATTGAACGTGGAAGCATTCATGATTTGCTGAAGAATCCTCAACATCCTTACGCGTGGGGACTTCTTTCATCAATTCCTCGCTTGGAAGGTGACCCAACGGTCAAGCTGCCATATATTGAAGGAACGCCTCCATCAATGATTCATCCTCCTCAAGGTTGTTCATTTAGCCCACGTTGTAAATACGCTAATCGCGTTGGAGGGGCGTGCACCGTACAAATGCCTGAACTTATTTCTGTCTCTTCTGGCGCTGCTCATGAAGTCCGCTGCCATCTTGATCTCAATAACCGCGTTGAAATCTTTAACTCAGAAGTGAGGCCATTCCTATGACCGAGCCATTGCTGAAGGTTTCAAACCTCACTAAGCATTTCCCAACTGCAAAAACTGGTCCATTCACTGCTGGCCCGGTTGTTCAGGCCGTTGACAATATTTCATTTGAATTGGCGCCAGGTGAAGCACTTGGGCTAGTTGGTGAATCAGGTTGCGGTAAATCCACAACCGGGCGTCTAATCACTCGCCTTCTTGAACCAACTGCAGGAAAAATCGAATTTGAGGGTCAAGATATCTCCAACCTCTCAGCCGGTGAGATGCGTCCAATTCGTTCGCAACTGCAAATGATTTTCCAAGATCCGTACGCGTCACTCAATCCTCGTCACACCGTCGGAACAATTGTCGGCACCAGCTTTTCGATTAATAAAATCAAACCTGAGGGCGGTGTTAAGAAGGCAGTACAAGAACTTCTTGAGATTGTTGGATTAAACCCCGAGCATTACAACCGTTACCCACATGAGTTCTCGGGTGGACAACGCCAACGTATTGGAATTGCGCGAGCGCTCGCTGTACGTCCAAAACTCATCGTTGCAGATGAACCAGTTTCAGCTTTGGACGTTTCCATCCAAGCGCAAATAATTAATTTGCTCCAGGATCTCCAACGTGAATTCTCATTGGCATTCGTTTTTATTGCGCACGACCTTGCGGTAGTGCGTCACTTCTCCCAACGCGTAGCTGTTATGTACCTCGGAAAGATTGTTGAAGTTGCCGATCGCGATACTTTGTACTCATCTCCCAAGCACCCTTACACAAAGGCGCTACTCTCAGCTGTTCCAGATCCTGATCCAGATGGAATTGGCGCACGCGAACGAATTCGCCTGACCGGAGACGTGCCCAACCCAATTAATCCACCATCTGGTTGCAGATTCCGTGAACGTTGCTGGAAAGCGCAATCTATTTGCACCACGCAGGAACCAGCATTCGTGCAATTAGGCGCTTCCGCCGTGGCTTGCCACTTCCCAGAGAACTAGGCTCCAAGAGTTGAGTCAGCTACGTGCCATTGCACCCTTACTCGACGCGTACCTAACATATTTTGAAACGCACAATATTGCTTTCACGATTCCAGGACATAAACATAAAGCATCGCTTTTAGACGAAGGTTTAGGGCGAGTGGTTGATTCAGATTTGCCACTCTATGGCGGCCTTGATGAAATCAAATTGACTTACAAAGTCTTAGAAGAAGCAGAATCACTCGCAGCAAAATTATGGGGCGCAGATTTCGCGCGCTTTTCTACAGGCGGTTCTACCCACGCCAATCAAGCTTTAATTTTGGCACTAGGCAAACCTGGCGACAAGGTTGCAATTTCCAGAACCGCTCATCGCTCCGTTTTAAGTGCGCTAGTTCTCAGCGGACTTGAACCTATTTGGATCTTTCCTGAAGTTGATTCTGCAACTGGCGTTCCTACCGGAATTCCACTTTCAGAAATCGAACGAGTTGCTGAATTGAATCCGATTGCAATCTTGCTTACAGAACCTGGATATCTTGGAACTATTTCTGACCTTGCTCCCATCATCGAAAAAGCTCACTCCAAGAAAATTGCTGTAGTGATAGATGCTGCTTGGGGTGCGCATTTTGGTTTTGGAAAAGCTGT
>CAIMSI010000101.1 GCA_903844115.1 uncultured Actinomycetes bacterium | reverse complement strand
GCCTCTGTCTATCTCGATGGCCCACCAGAGTTCAACACAGCAGAAGGATCTCTTCAATACAAGGTCGCTGCAACGCACTTTGAACCGGATGGAAAAACACCATTCCTCGGAACTTATGACCTCGTCATGGATTCAAAAGTTGCACGTTGCCTCTACGGCTTCACAAGTGCACCGATTAAGGCTTCCGTATCCGTCGTTTCATCTGATGGAAAAGATAACGTTGCCACATCCATCATCACTGAAAAAGATGGATATCTCTACTTTGGCGCCTACGGATTTACATTCTCCAACCCAACAATCAGAGTGAAGCTCACTCAAGATGTAGTCGCGCAACCAACTCAAGCCACTGTTACAAAAGCTCCTGTTGTGACAAAGCAGCTAACAATCACATGCGTTAAAGGCAAGACAACGAAAAAAGTCACAGCCGCAAAGCCACTATGTCCAAGTGGATACAAAAAGAAGTGAGTTTGAAAATTTTTAAATCGAAGCTTTCAATTTTCTTTCTTGTTCCTGTATTTGCTGGACTCCTCATCAGCCCAACAATGGCAGCGCCTACTGCCGTCATATACGCACCCGGTGATCCATATCAGTTGGTAGTAAATGAGGAAGTGGGTGTACATAACATCTATTTCCAGGACGAATCTGGCAGCCATGGAAATGGTGGCGGGGGAAGTCACAGCTATCTCTTAAATATCGACCAGTATGAACAACAACATGGACGAATGACTACCGACCCTACTTGCACCTCCCTCGATGACCCTAAATGCACAGATGTCACAAATTTCAAGTGGAACTCGGTACTTCCTCTCTGCGTGCAGGCAAATGATATAAATTGCCTTGAAACCTTTGGCGAAGTTAAATTAGATGGAAGCCAAGTTCCTGCAACTTTCAAAAGTAATTTTCCGAGCAAGGCGCAAAATGCATATGTTGGGGACGTTGCAAGAAAATTACCTTCAGGTGGAACCACCAGCGTCTTTTCTTTAACGGGTCCGAATGGTTCAGTTATTACATATATGGTCAACGCGTATCTTTCCGGTAGGTATCACCGTGGTGACGCTACAACAACTGTAACTGGCTTCAACTTGGATATTTTGCCTGTAGTAATTACGCCTGCTCTTAATCCAGGTCCATGTATTACAAATCAAACTAATGCTGGATTTCGTGGCGCAGATTGCACGGAGTCGGGATTTCAAAAAATCTACACCTCCTTTAGTGAAAATAAGTATTTTTGGGGAGAAGGCGGTGGAGAGGGAGCCGAGTGCGGTACGGGTACGGCCCAAGTAACCGCAATCGCAACTTTTGAAAAATTGTGCGCCCAGCAGATTGCCTTTCCAGTTAATCAGAAATTATTTGTAAAGCTACGCCTAAATGCAACTCCAACTGGATGGATGCATGGCCGTTTAACTGATCCTCTTATTACGATCAATAAAATCGATGGTGGCAATAAATATAGTTTCGTGGGCTCACCAGTCCTTGTTCCAATCCTGTACAAAGATAATTTCTGGAAAGACATTCCGGTAAATATCCAGAGTCATTACAATCCAATTAACGGTAACTTTGACGGTGCTCAGTGCGATGGCTTCACCACAGGAAAAATTCTCTCTCAAGATGAATTTGAAAATCCCCTTATTCGAAATTTCACCGAAAAACCTTGTGCGTCAGGCGCCACAGGAATCACCGAGCTAAATACATGGCTTCCCGTCTTTAATAACACCGCAACCGCGACGCCATCTGTGTGGAATGTGCGCACGATTAGCGCGCAAGAAACTCAAGGAGCAAATAAATGTTTTAACGATCCAACCCAACTGACTGGAATCGTTACAACTAATTCAACCGAGTATTCGTCCGGCCCACCAACGTTCAGTGCAGCAACTGGAACGCTTGACTACCAAGTTGCCTCACCCCATTTTATGCAAGATGGGACCACTCTGTTCAGAGGTGTCTATAACCTCGTAATGCGATCGACCGTTGCTCGCTGTCTATACAGTTTTTCAAATGCACCCGTCAGAGCAACAGTTTCTGTTATTGGTGCCTCAGGAGATCCCGAAGTTGCCACCGTAATTGTCGGTGAAAAAGACGGATGGCTCTATCTCAGTGCAAATAACTTTGAATTCTCCTCGCCAACTGTTCAGGTAAAACTTTCACAGGATGCGCCACCAGCACCGGTAGCACCTGTCGCAACTCCCACAGCGCCCGCGCAACCGGTAGCACCGATCATTGCTCAACTGAAGAAAATCACAATTACTTGTGCGAAGGGAAAGACCACAAAGAAAGTCTCAGCTCTTAAGCCAGTATGTCCGAAAGGGTATGTAAAGAAGTGAAAAATTCAAAGAATTGGTTTATCGGATTCACTCTTGTTGCACTTGTTTCGACCCTTGTCTCGCCTTCATTTGCTGCATCTGTACCGGACGAGCAGTTCACTCTTTCTTCGCCAAGTGATGGAGTTCAATCCTTAGGAATTGTTGTTGAGGATTCTCAACACGTAAGAGGAGTTTTCTCAAAGCTTCAAGCATTTACCGCAGATGGCAATATTCCTATGAAAAGCAAAGTTACTTCTGTAACGACGTGCAGGAGCTACGGTACTACCGGATGTGAATCCAATAAGTTTTTCTTTTCGAAATTGAACACGTTCAATTCTTCAGTAAATTAAAGTAGTCTGATTTTTCTATTAACTTTTCATCAATTTAACTAATTAACAATATTTTGTTTAAAATATTGTATCCTTGTTTTCAGAAAGATC
>CAIMSI010000100.1 GCA_903844115.1 uncultured Actinomycetes bacterium | reverse complement strand
GATCCGCGCCTTCGCGAAACAAATGGCGGTAATTGGGAGGGAAAAACCGGTACCGAAAATCGAGCAAATGATTCAGCAAGATTTATCGGATGGATATCAGGAGATGATGGTCCCGCTGGTGAAATTGGAGAACGCCGATCTGAAGTTGCAAAGCGCGCGCAGCAAGGTGCGATGGCAGCTCTTGATGGCATGAAAGGCACGATTGTTTTGGTTACACATGGCGGAACTGCCAGGTGCTTACTAGGTACGTTACTTGAGTTGGAATTTTCCGATTGGGGAGCACTGGGCGGCTTGTCCAATGCACAATGGTCGGTTGTTGAATATTCCAAGTATCTAAATCGCTGGACTCTGGTCGAGCACAATGCCGGGTCAATTCCTGAGCCTGTGTTTGGCAACGAAGCGGTGGGTTGAGATAGATTTAGGCGTTCACGAAAAAACTGGGGATATGGCGCAGCTGGTAGCGCACTTGCATGGCATGCAAGGGGTCAGGGGTTCAAATCCCCTTATCTCCACTTATGAAATATATATCCAATCCCGTGGTCGAAGATGGGTGGACCTCGTCCTTTATGCCTGACCTATCAGGTAAAAAATTTCTTATAACCGGTGGAACAAGTGGTTTAGGCTTAGAAGCAGCAAAAGCTCTCGTTGCAAAAGGTGCACACGTCACCATTACTGCGCGCAAGGAAGCTAAAGGTCTAGAAGCGCAGCGATATAGTAAAGCACAGAGGGTCCTCTCTTTAGATCTGGCTGATTTGAAATCCGTACGCGATGCAGCAAATCAAATTACAGAGAATATTGATGTTCTTATTTGCAATGCCGGTGTCATGGTGACGCCCTATCGATTTACAAAAGATGGTTTTGAATTACAAATGGGTACTAATCATTTGGGGCATTTTGCATTTGCAGGATTAATTCACAACAAAATCAAAGAGCGCTTAATTAGTGTTTCGAGTGTTGCCCACCGAATTGGAAATTTTGGTCCTGGAACTAAAACTTCAATCCAGAAAAAGTGTATGGGCGAAGGTGCGTATTCACCTTGGAAAGCCTATGGTGCTAGCAAACTTGCCAATCTGCTCTTCATTAATGAACTGGAGCGCAGACGATTACAACATAATTATTCATTTATTCCGCTTGCAGCTCATCCTGGTTTTGCAAATACTCGCTTAACTCGAGTGGGGCCGGCAATGGCTGGAAAGCCAATGAAGGAGCGCTGGATGGGCGCGATGACCGATATTTGCGGTCAATCTGCACACGATGGAGCACTTCCTATGTTGTATGCCGCAAGCATGACTGGTATCAAAGGGGCTACTTACTACGGCCCTCGTAAATTTGCTCAAATGCGTGGAACTCCAATGGTTGTGCATGGGAAAGCAATGGCATACGACCAAACTTTGGCAGCCAACCTTTGGCAGGTAAGTGAAGAACTCACTGGTGTCTCATGGGAGAATTCCCCTCATGCATGAGGCGTATGACATCCACGGAGTACAAGAGAAGTGGCTTCCCATTTGGGATGAGCTTGCTCCTTTCCGTTCCGGACGCGCTGATGATCCTCGTCCCAAGAAATATGTTCTTGATATGTTCCCGTATCCATCCGGTGATTTACATATGGGCCATGCCGAGGCGTACGCGATGGGCGATGTGGTCGCTCGTTATTGGATTCAAAAAGGTTATAACGTCATGCACCCCATCGGGTGGGATTCATTTGGTCTGCCTGCAGAAAATGCAGCAATTAAACGTGGGGGCGATCCGCGCGACTGGACTTATGAGAATATTGAAGTACAAAAAGCATCTATGCGTCGTTACGCATGTTCCTTTGATTGGGATCGTGTTCTGCATACAAGTGATCCTGAGTATTACAAATGGAATCAATGGATTTTCTTGGAGATGTACAAAAAGGGCTTGGCATATAAGAAATTCTCACCTGTTAACTGGTGCCCAGGATGCCAAACAGTTCTTGCAAATGAACAAGTCGTTGCTGGTTTATGTGAGCGATGTGATTCTGCTGTAACAAAGAAAAAGCTATCTCAATGGTATTTCAAGATTACTGATTATGCCGATCGACTTCTAGACGATATGGATCAGCTTGAAGGAAAGTGGCCTGAAAAGGTATTGCAGATGCAGCGAAACTGGATTGGTCGCTCATCCGGGGCTGAAGTAGTTTTTGAAATTGAGGGGCGCGAAAAGCCAATATCAATTTACACAACTCGTCCAGATACTTTGTACGGCGCAACATTTATGGTTGTAGCAGTTGACTCCGAACTAGCGGCCGAACTTGCAAATGGCAGCCCGGTTGAAGCGCAATTTAAAAGCTATCTTGAGGGCGTAAAGGCAGCCTCGGATATTGATCGCCTTGCGACTGATCGCAAAAAGAGTGGAATTTTCTTAGAGCGTTATGCAATTAATCCAGTCAATGGCGAAAAGTTGCCGATTTGGGCCTCGGATTATGTTCTTGCCGATTATGGAACAGGCGCGATTATGGCTGTACCAGCACATGATCAACGTGACTTGGATTTTGCCCGCGCGATGAAATTAGCTGTTCGAGTTGTTGTGGATACGGGCGATGAAGATCCAAATACCAGCGGTGTTGCAACTGCAGGCGAGGGAGTTATGGTGAACTCAGGTTCACTCAATGGCCTTGCAAAAGAAGCGGCAATCGCCAAGGTTATTAACGAACTTTCAGAGAAAAAATTAGGGAAGCTCGCTCGAAATTATCGTTTGCGCGATTGGTTGATTTCTCGCCAACGTTTCTGGGGCACTCCAATTCCTATTATTCATTGCCCAAGCTGTGGTGAAGTTCCTGTTCCGCAGGATCAATTACCGGTGGAATTACCGAGTGCAAAAGGTCTTGATCTCAAGCCGAAGGGAACATCTCCTTTGGGATCTGCTGCTGACTGGGTAAATGTGAAGTGTCCAAAATGCGGAGCTGATGCGCAACGCGATTCAGACACGATGGATACATTCGTGGATTCCTCATGGTATTTCCTTCGTTACATCGATCCCAATGATGCAACCCAGGCTTTTGATCCCAAGAAAATCGAAGAGTGGATGCCGGTTGATCAATATGTGGGCGGTGTGACTCACGCAATTTTGCACCTTCTCTACTCTCGCTTCTTTACAAAAGTTCTCCACGACCTTGGCTATCTGAAATTCACAGAACCTTTTACTCGTTTACTAAACCAAGGAATGGTTTTGATGGATGGCTCTGCAATGTCAAAGAGCCGAGGCAATCTCGTCAAACTTTCTGAAGAACTAGATCAAAACGGCGTGGATGCAGTTCGTCTGTCAATGATTTTCGCTGGTCCACCTGAAGATGATGTGGATTGGGCAGATGTATCGCCATCTGCATCCGTTAAATTCCTGAATAGAGCTTGGCGCATATCATGTGATGTATCTAGTGCACCTGGGGCGGATGTTAAAAAAGGTGATCTAGCCCTTCGCAAAACCACTCACAAGGCACTGCGAGATATCGAATACGCTGTTGAAACTTTCCGGTTTAACGTGGCGGTCGCCCGCATAATGGAATTGGTTAATCACACGCGCAAGGCAATCGACTCCGGATGTGGTCCTGCTGATCCAGCAGTTCGCGAAGCATCGGAAGCGATTGCAATTTCACTTTCCTTAATGGCTCCGTACACCTCGGAGGAGATGTGGGAGCGCCTTGGCCACAAGCCTGCGGTCGCTCTTGCTGGTTGGCCGATTGTGGATCCAGCCCTCCTTGAAGAAGATTCTGTTGTGGCAATTCTTCAAGTGAATGGAAAAATTGTAGACAGAATTGATATTTCTCCAAGCATTAGCGATGGCGAACTTGAGAAGCTCGGCATGGAAAATGCAAAAATGAAGGAAGCCTTGGCGGGAGCCACAATCAAAAAGTCAATTGTGCGTGCTCCAAAACTTGTCAACATCGTCATTTAATTAACAAGCATGTAAGGCGCAACGTTTTCATATCTCTATAAGTTCTAATCTTCGTGAATGTTTACAGTTCCTGAATTCACAGATTTACAAAAGCGTGCGGCATATATTCTGCTTGCAACATCTATTGCTGTTGGTTCACTCTTTTTCACACTCTCGCAAGGCAAAGCGTCTGTACCCAAGCCCATGGTTTCACTCGCCCCTATGACTGCTACGCCGACAGTATCTGCCACGATAGTTGTGGATGTTGCTGGCAAAGTTTTACACCCGGGGGTTTATACATTGCCGCAAGGGTCACGCGCGATTGATGCGATAAAAGCCGCTGGAAATCAATTAAAAGGCGTTTCGCTCACCGATATTAATTTAGCGCAAATCGTGAGCGATGGTGAGCAGATAATAGTTGGTGCACCGGCGGTAGTAGTTTCAAAAGGAAAGTCAAAAAGCTCATCCAAGATAGTCAAAAGTTCGAAAGTAATCGTAAACATTAATACCGCAACAGTTTTACAACTAGAAGTCCTCAAAGGCGTTGGTCCCGTAACGGCGCAAAAGGTGGTCTCATTTAGAAAGGCCAATGGAAACTTCACCACGATTGATAGTTTCAAGAAAGCATCTGGGATAGGGGCTGCTAAGTACAACCTGATTAAATCTCAGTTAAGACTCTAGAAGGTGCGTTTTCCGAACCTTCCCAAAGAAGCACATGAAGAGAGTGATTTTAAGTTAATAGCCTTTGGGGTAGCCCTCTGGGTAGGCGCGGCTACACAAGGGCTCTTACATACATTTTGGATACTTCTTGCGCTGCCACTCTATTTTTTTATTGGTAAGCGTTTTGGTACTTTCTTTCTTATCGCAGCCCTTGCTGGAGCATTTAATATGGGGCTGCATCAAGTTGCACTGACTCATAACGCTCTTCGCCCCCTTATGGAATCCAAAGTCAGTATTTCAATAACTGCTGAAGTAAAAACTGATCCAAAGCTAGGTAACGCGAAGGTTGTTGGATCCACCCTGCGAGCGGCATCCACCTCATTTCTTGCAACTTCCATCCGAATCAATGGTGGGGAAGTTCGTTTGCCGCTCCGGTTTACCACTCACAACAAACCACAGTTTGCACCTGGGACTGTTATCCAATGTCAGGGGATTGTTTATTCGACTAAGGAAAAAGCGGTTGCGGCGCTGATTGTCGTCCGCGGTGATATTTCAATCTTGAAATCAGCAGGGTTGTTGGCAGAAGTGACTTCGAGCATTAGAAGCTCTCTTAGAAAAGCGGCTCAAAGACTATCTGGGGATGGAGCAAAGCTGATTCCAGGTTTAGTTTTAGGTGATACTTCACTTGAAAGTCAGTCATTCATTACGCAGATGCGCCGGTCTGGATTAACACATTTGACCGCAGTAAGTGGTGAGAACTTCGCAATCATTTCCGCTTTTATCTTGTGGGCCATGCAATGGATTTTTAAGAAACTACGAACACGCATCATTATTACGAGTTTCGTTCTCATTGGATTTATATTTCTGGTCAGACCTTCACCATCGGTGATGCGAGCTTCGGTAATGACGGCAGCCCTCCTTTTCGCCAGAGCCCGTGGTGTTCGTGGCGCTGCTCTTCCTTCCCTTGGACTCGCCATCACTTTGCTTATCCTGATCGATCCTTTTCAGGCTATTGATCCAGGTTTCGCGCTCTCAGTTGGCGCGACTGCCGGGATTCTCCTTCTAGTTCCACTTCTCAAAACAAAAATGCCGGAACCCATCGCCATCCCTATCGCCGCCACACTCTTTTGTACGCCGATTATTGTTGCCATCTCCGGGCAATTTTCACTTCTCTCAATTCCGGCAAATCTTCTTGCAGCTGTTGCGGTTGCACCCATCACAGTTGTTGGTTTCATTGCAGCGCTTATTTCTCCGATTTTGCCTGGTCCAGCTTTTTTAATTCTTGCTGCAGTCCTACCTTTTTCGCAATGGATTGCTCTCATCGCCCATGTGGCTTCATCGTTTCCAGTTATCACTTTGCCAGCCAGTTTCATGGGAGCGGTTATTGCTTTGGCTGGACTCTTTCTTCTTTACAAGAAAGCTTGGAAAAGTGCGCTAGTTCTGCTTGGAATTATTGGGACCTTTTTATACATGCAATCAACTACATGGCCGGGCTCCAATTGGAGAATTGTAAATTGTGATGTGGGACAGGGAGATGCTGAAGTCATCAACTTAGGAGAAAATCAGGGAATCGTTATTGATACTGGACCAGATCCGACTTTGATGGATGCTTGCCTCAAGTCACTTCATATTTCCAATATTCCCTTACTTGTAATCACACATAATCATGCTGATCACTACGGCGGACTTCCCGGTGCAATAAAGGGGAGAAAAGTTGGGCAGATTTGGCGAACTGCTTTGCAAGGCCAACACTTCGCATTTGATGCTCCTATCGGTCACATCGACATCAAAATACTGTGGCCTCAAGATCCCAACGCCTCCTTCGATGTTATGCCAGGTGATGGATCAGCCATGAATAACACAAGCATTTCTATGCTGATTGATATCGCTGGCTTAAAATTCTTTACCGCCGGTGATGTGGAACCTCCTTCACAAGAAGCAATTCTTGCAAGTGGGCTTGTTCATTCGGTAGACATTATGAAAGTAAGTCATCACGGATCGGCCTATCAATATCTACCACTTCTGGATGCACTTCATCCAACTGTTGCATTCATCAGTGTTGGCAAGGGAAATACTTATGGGCATCCCGCTCAATCCACTTTGACTGCTCTAGCTGATAGGGGAGTGAAGGTTTATCGAACAGATCTTGATGGCGCGCTTGAATATGACAGTGACAAGTCGGTGCATACTCATCGCAAAGCGCTAATCTCGATTGGGTAAGCTGCTTTCAGTAGTATGTATCCATGCTTCGAAAGAGCCTGGTTCTCCTTTTTCTTTCAGCCTTGCCATTTTCTGCATCCGCTTCCGCAGCCAGCTGGACTCTACCTATTCATTCTCTTACTCCCGGGGCAACTGATCCAGCAGTCACACAGCAAAATATTGCGTCAACAATTTGCGTTGTGGGATACACAAAAACTGTACGCCCACCTGTTTCATATACAAATGCTTTGAAATTTAAGCAACTGTCTGGAAGTTATGGCCGGTATGGTTCCACGAACATGAAACTCTTTGAAGAAGATCATCTCATTCCCCTTGCAGTAGGTGGTTCCCCAGCTAGCCCGAAGAACTTATGGCCAGAACCATGGGAGGGAGCGACGGGAGCAAGAAAGAAAGATGTCTTGGAACTTAAGATGCACTTGATGGTTTGTGCTCACAAAATCACCTTGAAAGCGGCGCAAGCCGTATTTGCGACAAATTGGTACCAAGGTTATTTGAAGTATGTAGCGGGCAAGTAAGATTCGAATATGGCACTCACATTGATTCAAGGGGCAGAATCAGTGCTGGCCGATCGCGCAATTGCCGAAATCCTTTCCAAATCTGCCGGAGCCGTTGTAACTCAACTTGATTCCAATGAGCTGGAGCTTGGAACAATTACTGATGCCTTAGCTCCTTCACTTTTCGGGGATGCTCGCGTAATTGTGATTCGTGAAATTCAAGAACTCACGCAGGAAGAGTCTGAAGAAGTATCTTCGTATTTAGAAAACTCTGACGATGGAGTCCACTTAGTACTTTGGCACAAAGGCGGAGTAAAGGGTAAGGCGCTTCTGGATAAGGTAAAGAAAGCTGATCCACAGTTAGTCTCCGCCGAAGCAATAAAAAAAGATGGCGACAAAGCAGATTTTGTGAAAAATGAGTTTGCCCGAAATGGACGCAAAGTTACAGCTGGGGCAATCCAAGCTTTAGTAGACGCTCTTGGTAGTGATATGCGCGAACTTGCTGGTGCATGCTCTCAACTTTCTGCTGATGTAGAAGCAAGCAAAACAATTGATGAAAAAGAAGTCGAGAAGTTTCAGCAAGGTCGAATTGAAACTACGGGATATGACGTAGCCGACGCGGTCCTTGAAGGAAAAGTTGAGGTTGCACTCGTGGCACTTCGCCAAGCACTTGCAACAGGAGTTGACCCGGTTCTCATTGTTTCGGCACTTGCTTCATCGATTCGCACAATGGCTAAAGTCTCTTCCTTATCAAGAGGAGCAAATTCCTTTCAAGCTGCTTCTTCACTTGGGTTGCCGCCGTGGCAGATTGATAAGGCCAGGCGCCAACTGGCGGGCTGGAATCCAACAACGCTGAGCGCAGCAGTAATTGCATTGGCTGACTGTGATTCTGATATCAAGGGTGCCTCCGCGGACCCCATCTATGCCCTTGAGCGGACCGTGCTCTTGATTTCACGCTCGCATTTGGCGTCTGCATAACCTCAATTTGAGGCTCATCCCGCTTGGCTGATAACCTTCGGCATTCAAGTTCGCTTTTATTCGCTTTTACAGTTTTTAAGGGGATTCATTCAGTGGCAAATATCAAGTCGCAGATCAAACGTATCGGCACCAACAACAAGGCTCAAGCACGCAACAAGGGCGAGCGTTCTGCAATCAAGACTGCGATTCGCCATTTCCGCGATGCAATTGCAACCGGTGATAAGTCCAAGATCAATGGTGAACTCGTTGCAGCTTCAAAGAAGTTGGATGAAGCGGTGTCAAAGGGTGTTCTTCACTCAAACAACGCAGCGAACAAAAAGTCAGCTATGGCTAAAGCAGCCAACAAAGCTGTTAAGTAATTTCGCTCTCGTAATCCTCCACTTTTTTTCTAGACTGATTGGCTCCGCGATAAATGCCTGCGATTGAACTCTCGAAGGCCCCGCAACCCTCTCTTACTGACCCGGCGCAGATTCGCAACTTTTGCATCATTGCGCATATCGATCACGGTAAATCCACACTTGCTGATCGCATGCTTCAAATTACAGAAGTTGTTGATTCACGCAATATGCGTGCGCAGTATCTGGACCGTATGGATATTGAACGTGAACGCGGAATTACCATCAAGTCACAAGCAGTACGTCTGCCTTGGCGCTCGGCATATGACAAACAGGAGTACATCCTGAATATGATCGATACACCTGGGCACGTTGACTTTACCTACGAAGTATCCCGCTCGTTGGCCGCTTGTGAAGGCGCCGTCCTACTTGTTGATTGCGCCCAAGGTATTGAGGCCCAAACACTTGCTAACTTGTATTTGGCTATGGAAAATAATCTGACCATTATTCCCGTCCTGAACAAAATTGATTTGCCTGCCGCGCAACCAGAAAAGTTTGCCGAAGAGCTTGCAAAACTTATTGGGTGTCAACCAGAAGATTGTTTACGCGTTTCAGGCAAAACAGGTGATGGTGTCGAAGTTCTTCTCAATGAAATTGTGAAGCAGATTCCGGCCCCGGTAGGCGATCCAAAAGCTCCAGCACGTGCGCTTATTTTTGATTCTGTGTATGACTCATATCGAGGCGTTGTGACTTACGTTCGCGTGGTTGATGGACACCTTTCTACTCGCGATCAAATTCAAATGATGTCTACTGGCGTGCGCCATGAAATGCTCGAAGTGGGAGTTATTTCCCCAGAACCAGTTCCAAGTAAAGGCCTTGGCGTTGGTGAAGTTGGATATTTGATTACAGGCGTGAAGGATGTTCGCCAGTCTCGCGTAGGTGACACAGTTACTAATTACCATCGCCCGGCTACAAAACAGCTTGCAGGATATAAGGACCCAAGGCCTATGGTGTATTCCGGTCTCTTTCCTTTGGAAGGTTCGGATTATCCAATCTTGCGCGAGGCACTCGATAAATTACAGCTCAATGATGCGGCTCTTGTTTATGAACCTGAATCCTCAGCAGCGTTGGGATTTGGATTCCGCTGCGGCTTTCTTGGACTTCTTCATATGGAAATTGTTCGTGAGCGACTTGAACGCGAAGCCGGACTCTCACTCATTTCAACGGCCCCTTCTGTTGTTTAT
>CAIMSI010000099.1 GCA_903844115.1 uncultured Actinomycetes bacterium | reverse complement strand
GAATTAAATGATGAACAGGCAGCAGCATTGCCATCAATCACAAAAGAAGTTCTCTCCCGCCTCGATGGCGTCTATGGAATTCCTATGCCTTACATGGCGTCTTGGCACCAAGCGCCGGTAGCAATGGGCCGAGATCTGCTTGGGCTGCATTTACAGATTACATCGGTGCGCCGCACACCTGACAAACTTAAATACTTAGCTGGTTCAGAATCCGGCGTGGGGGCCTTCGTTATGGATATGGCCCCAGAACAATCGGCTGAACAATTAAAGGCAGTAAAGCTTTGACTCGAATTCTTGTAACTGGCGGCGCTGGTTACATCGGTTCTATCGCAACACATATGCTGCTTGAGGCAGGGTATGAAGTAAGCGTCCTCGATGACCTCTCAACCGGCCATAAAGATGCAATTGATACTCGAGCGCGCTTCGTAGAAGGCTCTATTCTAGATTCAGATGCACTGACTGCCGCCTTAAGTAATTGCAGCGCGGTAATGCATTTCGCAGGTAAATCTCTTGTTGGGGAATCTGTTGAAAAACCTGACCTATACATGCAGGTGAATGTAGAAGGTAGTACAAAACTTTTGGATGCAATGAAAGTTGCAGGCATCAAAGATATTGTTTTTTCTTCTTCAGCCGCTACGTATGGTCAACCAGGTGATGCACCTATTTCTGAACAATCCCCCACCAAGCCAACAAATCCATACGGAGTCACAAAACTTAAAGTGGATGAATTACTCGCATCGCGAGCCGTAACTGATGGCATCGCCGCCGTTTCATTGCGCTATTTCAATGTAGCTGGCGCGCTACAAACTTCCGATGGCTGGCTTGCTGAACGGCACAATCCAGAAACCCATTTGATTCCCAATATCTTCAAAGCAACACCATCGGCGCCGCTACAAGTTTTTGGGACGGATTGGCCAACCCCTGATAACACATGCATCCGCGATTATGTACATGTTCTGGACCTCATCGACGGTCACATCAGTGCACTCTCGATTATGAAACCAGGAACATACCAAGTACTTAATTTGGGAAGCGGAAGTGGATATTCGGTTCGCGAAGTAATTGATACTGCATCTCGTGTGGCTGGAAGAGTTATGCCATCGGTGGATGTTGCGCGCCGCGCGGGTGATCCGGCCGTACTCGTCGCATCAATAGAAAAAGCTAAAAAAGTTTTGAATTGGTCACCAAAGCGCGACCTCAACCAAATAATGCAGGATGTAGTGAGTTCTGGCGCCTAAGCAGGGTTACAAGAAAGAACTTCAACGCCACCAATTGCGCGCAAAATATCAAGTAGATCAGTTGCATCACTTCCAGGAACGGCAACGATAATCTCGTCATAACCACGGCCATCTTCACTCTTAAGAACCTGTAAACCGCGAATATCTCCGCCAGCGAAACCTATTGCAGATGCAACCGCACCCAATGAACCCGGGCGGTCAGGGAGAGTAATTTCAATCTTGAAAAGTGCCATGACTAAAGATAACAGAGCCGGCTTACTTTAAATTTGAACGATGTTATTGCCCACGATGGCAACCTTGATTTTAGGTAGTGGAGTCACTGCGGGCCCAGCTAGAACCGCGCCATTATTGGTTGGGTCATACCGTGCGCCATGGCACGGACAAGCCAATTGATTACCTAGCGAGTCATAGTTAACGGTGCATCCTTGATGGGTGCAAATGCGGCTGTAAGCGAAAACTCCAGCCTTGGTTCTAAAGAGAAATGCGGGTGAACCATCCACAGCCGTAAATTGTTTAACATCACCGATTTTTACATCCGCAGACTTGGCAATGATGGCGCTTACCGCACTCTTCTTAGGGCGGAAAGATCCACCAGCGAAGGCTGCGATAACGGATGCGACGGCAACGCCAGCGATGCGCATAACCTCACGTCGATCGCGAAGATTAGGAAGCAAGCCTCCATCATGTCTGCCCCGACCGTTATTTGATTTACGAACCATAAAGAAGAATGAAAGCCAAAGAACTGCATAAGGAAGATCACTGCCCAAGAAATAAGGATGCACGTTATACGTCGCCGATAACCACAAAATAATTGACATCGACAATCCACCGAGCGTTGCAGCCTGAAGAGCGACACCGGCAAGTACTGCTATTCCAATTGCAAATTCAGAAAGCATCACAAACCAAGCAAAAAGTGTTGCGTGCTCCAGCATATGTGTTAACAGAAATGAGATCGGCGAATGCCCAATCATTCCGTTTATCTGCGCTCCAAAATAATTCGTTGAAGCTTTATCGAGATATCCGCCATCGGTTGCTTTTGCCCAGCCACCATATGTCCAAGTGACGCCGAGCCAAAGACGAATGATTGTCATATAAAGCGGCTGCGCGCGCCAAGAGTTAAGGCCAAATCGTGAGGTCATGGCAGCAGGATAACCATTTAACCTGAAAATTCAGTACTGGTTTCCTAGGCGCATTCCATTAGTCTGCTCACATGGGTAAAAAATTGGATTTTTCAGTCAACGGAGTATCTGGTTCCGGCTACCTTTCATTACCGAGTACGGGCAGCGGCCCAGCAGTAATCGTTATTCAAGAGTGGTGGGGTCTTGTTGGACACATCACCGATGTCGTAGATCGATTTGCCACCGCAGGTTTCGTTGCTTTTGCACCTGATCTCTATCACGGGCAAGCCGCCTCCGAACCCGATACTGCCAAGAAGCTGATGATGGAATTGAAGTTAGATGAAGCCGGTAGAGAGATCGTAAATTCAGCAAAATATTTACTTTCACTCCCTGAAACAACATCGTCAAGCGTTGGAACTGTTGGATTTTGTATGGGTGGCTCACTTTCAATTTGGAGTGGGACTCTGGACCCGGTCATCGACCGAACAGTCGGTTTTTATCCTGGTTCATCGTGGGAGCGTCATGCTCCTGTATGGAGTAACTACAAGGGAAAACACACAATGATTCATTGCGCCGAAGGAGATGGGACTTCTGCCGCGCCAGGAATACAAGAAGCGGTTAAAGAAGTGAGCGCAGCAGGTGGAAGTATCGAGGTTTTTGATTACCCAGATACCCAGCATGCCTTCTTCAACAATGATCGCCCCGAGGTATTCAACGCGGCAGCTGCGGCGATTGCCTGGGAGCGCACAGTAAATTTCTTAAAAGATAAAAAATAGGGTTTAGATTCTGATTGAGTGCTAGCGGGTCAGTTTAATTTGCTTCCTCCCTCTTTTAAGACGAGAGTGCAAATAATAAATGGAACAGATTGTTCCTTTATAGAGGAACAAATGACACGGTTATACGTAGTTACGGGAGCGGCTTCTGGAATCGGGCAAGCAACTTGTCAATTATTGAAAGAACGTGGCGAGGAAGTTATCGGGGTTGATATCCACAGTAGCGAGATTAATGTGGATTTGAGCAACGAAGGAGGCAGAAAGGATGGGGTTGCAGAAGTAATCCTAAAAAGTGATGGCAAGATTGATGCGGTTATCGCCTGCGCCGGATTAGCAAATCCGATCGCAAAAACAGTATCCGTAAATTTCTTTGGCGTTACACAGTTCCTCGAAGGTTTATTGCCAACACTTTCAAAGAGCTCAGCTCCTCGCGTTTCACTAACGAGTTCTATGGCCTCTCTTATGCCCAACTCTCCCGAACTGGTCGAAGCGATGCTCAAAGGTGATGAGCAATCGGCATTAGCTATCGCACAAGGTTTGGTCGATGCCGGAGATCAGAAAGCTGCTCTTATATATGGATCAACAAAACGCGCGCTGAGTCGTTGGGTTCGCCGAGAATCTATCAAGGAGCAATGGTCTGGTGCCGGTATTCCACTGAACGCGGTGGGCCCGGGCATCGTGCGCACGCCAATGGTGGCAGACATGATTGATACTGCTGAATCTCGTGCCGCAATTGATGTATCAGTACCGATGCCACTCAACTACTATTTGAAACCTCTGCAAGTTGCCTACCTTTTGGTCTGGCTTACGAGCACTGAGAACACGCACACAACAGGGCAAACAATCTATATTGACGGAGGTTCCGATGCAGTACTTCGAGGTGACAATGTTTGGGATCTTGCCAAATAGGATTAATAAATGACTGAGCGACAAAAATATGTAGTTAAGCAAGTCCACAAAGGATTTGAATTACGTCAGTATGAGCCATGTGCCATAGCTGAGGTAAGTGTGAACGATGAATATCGCGCAGCTGCCTCGAAAGCATTTAGACACTTGTTTAACTACATATCAAAAGGAAAT
>CAIMSI010000098.1 GCA_903844115.1 uncultured Actinomycetes bacterium | reverse complement strand
ACACACTTCTTCGTGAATTCGTCGAGGAAACTGGCCTTGAAGTTAAGAATCCAAAGTTGATTGGTACAACCAGTGATCTTCGACGCAGAGATAACGGGGACAAACTTCACACCGTGAGGATTCTTTTCACCGTGGAACTTGCTGGTGGAGAGCTTCGTCACGAAGTTCACGGCACCACAGATCACGCTGGATGGTTCTCGCTTAGCGAACTGAGCGACATGAACCTTGCGGACTACGCAAGAGATGCAATTGAACTAGCACGTAGCTAACTCGATTTTTCATAAGTTTTTAGAAGTACAACTTCTCCATTGATCGCTTCAAGAACTTCCCCGCTGGGTTTCTAGGGAGTGGATCAGTTGTAAATGCGATCCGCGTTGGAATCTTGTACTTTGCCATACGTCCATTTAGGTATGTTGAGACTTGCTCTTCAGTAAGCGTCATTCCAGGCTTGGTCATGATTACACAGGCGACTTCTTCACCCAGGCGCTCATGCTTAATACCAAAGACTGCAGCTTCGTAAACTTCAGGAATTTCGTAGATTCCTGTTTCAACTTCAGCACCGTAAACGTTGTCTCCACCACGAATGATCATGTCCTTGGCACGGTCTTCAATGTAGATAAATCCTTCTTCATCAATGCGGCCAAGGTCACCGGTGCGTAGCCAGCCATTTACAAGTGTTTCCTTGTTGGCTTCGGGACGGTTCCAGTAACCGCGAATCAACATTGGACCCTTCATCCAGATTTCTCCAGATGTATTGCGTGGCACTGGGTTGGCGTCTTCATCTCGAATTTCAAGTTCCATTCCTGGAAGTGGTGTGCGTCCAGTGGAATTTGGATGAGAGGTGTATTCCGTTCCAACATTTCCCGGACCGTAGGCATTCGTCTCGGTCATTCCGTAACTTAGGTTCGGACGTCCACTCTTGAAAGCACCATCCACTTGCTCAACGAGCTTCGCTGGTGCTGGAGCACCACCTCCGCCAACCGTGTTCAGTGAAGAAGTGTCGTACTTGGAGAAATTAGGGTGCTGGACCATGTCCCAAGACTGCGTAGGAACTCCAGTGAAGGTCGTGATGTGGTGCTTCTCAATGAGCTGTAGCGCACGTTCAGCATCCCACTTAAACATAATGACCATTTTGAATTGGTAAGCAAAGTTAGAAAGCATTACTGCCATGCCCGTTACGTGAAAGAGAGGAACCGCCAAGATCCCGACGTTAGGGAAAGGCGAATCTTTCTTTTCTTGTGCAAGGCCTTCAACACGCTTTCCGTTTGCACTGGCGCGAGCACTAAAAGCCATCATTGAGTTGCCAACTGCCTGGTGTGTTGAAACTGCGCCCTTAGGAAATCCAGTTGTTCCAGATGTGAACAAAATAATTGCGTCCATATCAGTTGTGATTTCAACGAATGGCATAGCTTCACCGCGAGCCACAACATCTTCCCAGCGCTTCGCAATGGCAGGAATGGCAACATTGCCTTCTCGAACAGTGATCATCTTGGTGCCATTACGTTCGCAAGGTCCGGTGGCGCGTTCAATTCGCTCGCTGTCAACAATGAGAACAGAGAGCCCTACATCTTTTAGAGAAAACTCGAGCTCTTCTTCAGTCCACCATGAGTTCATTGATACAGAAACTGCACCAATGCCAGTAATCGCAGTGAAGGAAACTACCCATTCAGGAAGGTTGCGCATGGAAATACCAACACGGTCGCCAGGCTTGATGTTGTAGGTATGAACGAGTGCGTATGCAAGCGCATCAGCTTCTTGGTGCGTTTTCTTGTAAGACCATTCTTCATCTTCATAGACCATGTAGGTCGCATCAGATTCACGAGAAGGATTGAAAACATCTCGAAGCGCAACGGGGGCATTCTTAAATACCTTCATGGCAACGCCGTTAACAACGCCGTCTTCAACTTCAAACCATGAGCCAGGTCCGGTCACTTCGTCGATAGATTCCTGGTACCCAAGTGCCACTGATTTCCCCCTGCTTGAATGTAAATCCTACGCAGGTTGACAGGGGTCAAGTCAACAACTGATTTCCTAATTGCATGTTTGCAAGTAAGGCGCCCTGAGGGGCAATTACAGCGTTACTGGCTTTGGGTTCGTAGCGAGTGCAGCGGCCTTTTGAGCCATACGCTCAACCGTGGCGCTCAGTTGCTTAATCATCTCAGCAAGCTCCGCACGGGCCTTTTCTGCCTCCATAGTGAGCCCTGCAATGTGGTCAACATCCCAGAGGTTTAGTACTGGATCGAGAACATCTTTTAGGAACTGGCTAAGTCCGTAGATTCCTTCGCGAGCAATTCGAACTGCGTGGCGAGTGAAACTCGGAATTCCAGTTCCTGGCATCGCAAACGCCTGAGCCTGCTTCGCAGCAGCAACCATCATTGTGGATGGATCAATTGCGAATGCGGCCATGGCAAGGTCTCGGTAGAAGAGGTAGTGCTTCGTTTCGTCACCAGCCACGAGCGCCAAAACATTTCGGCCCATTTTGTCGTCCTTAGGCAAGTGAGCACCAGTATTGCGGTGAGCAATCTGCGTGGCGCGCTCCTGGAAGGCAACGTAGGTAATGAGATCAGCGAAAGATTCGGGTTGTGGAACTTCACCCTTCTTCATTTGAACACGTCGGCCGTCTTCGAGCAATGTTGGATCAATGCAGCGTGTGATGTGAACCCAGTCACGCATCACCATGGCGTGTCGATTCTCTTCCATCGTCCACTGGTGGTTCCATTCGCGAATTGGGTGTCCCTTTGGGGCATGGCTGAGCAATGTGTTTGTGTAATACGGCAGGTTGTCTTCGGTGAGAAGATTTACGTAGATAGAGCTGCGAACACCGGCTGAGAGTGGGTAGTCACTTTCGCTCCATGCATGCTCACCGAAATTCTGTCCCTGGCCCCAATTAATTTGTTCGTGCGGGTACCAAAGACGTGGTGCTTCAAGGTGGCGGTTATAGAGACGCTCAACGTCAGGAGCTATTTCAAGAAGAAGATCAGTTTTGCTGTTCGGTAGCTGCTTGATAGACATCGAGAACTTTCTGGTCTGTAGCTGAGGGAACAGTACGTAAATAGCGTAACCGGCAATTGAAGTTCGCAGGCATTCAGAATTAAATAAATATCTGCTTGTGAATTAACGCTCAAGATGTAAGTAACCTTGCTCTGTGCCTCTCCTGAATACCCTGGTCCCAAGAGACTTTAGAAATGCAATTACACCTGAGCTCAAGCGTTACTTTCTTGGAACTGTCCTT
>CAIMSI010000097.1 GCA_903844115.1 uncultured Actinomycetes bacterium | reverse complement strand
AGCACTTGCACCACGCATTCGTGGTGAGATTCTCCGCAAAGCATTTGAGATTATGGTTGCTGAAGCCGATGATATTGCGCGACTAGTAAGCCGCGAAAATGGAAAAGTTTTTTCAGATGCAAAGGGTGAAGTTCTCTACGCCGCAGAATTCTTCCGCTGGTTCTCCGAAGAAGCAGTTCGCACACCTGGTGACTTCCGCAAGTCTCCATCAGGAGATAAGCGCATTCTTGTTACACACCAACCAATTGGTGTTTCAATGTTAATCACACCATGGAATTTCCCTGCAGCAATGGCCACTCGCAAAATCGGACCTGCAGTTGCTGCTGGTTGCACAATGATTTTGAAGCCAGCCGGAGAGACCCCTCTTACTGCTCTTTATATTGTTGACATCATGGAACGCGCTGGACTTCCAAAGGGCGTTCTCAATTTTATTCTTCCATCAAAAACAGGACCAATGCTTTCAAAAGTTCTACATGATCCACGTGTCCGCAATCTTTCCTTTACTGGATCAACCGAGGTTGGTCGCGTGTTATTGAAGGAAGCGGCAGACCTGGTGATCCGCACATCAATGGAACTTGGTGGCAATGCTCCATTCGTAGTTCTCGATGATGCAAATATTGATGAAGCGGTTAAAGGCGCGATGATTGCAAAGATGCGTAACGGCGGAGCTGCATGTACTGCTGCAAACCGTTTCTTTGTGGCTCGCAAAGTGGCCGAGGAATTCACTTCAAAATTTGCAAAAGCAATGAGTGAGCTAAAGATGGCGCCAGGACTTGATGAAGGCGCACAGCTCGGTTGCAGTGTTTCGATGAAAGAGCGCAACAAGATTGCAGCTCTCGTTGAAACCGCTGTAGCAGCAGGAGCAAAGGTTGTTACAGGCGGAAAAACACCAGAAGGTGAAGGCGCTTTCTATCCCGCAACAGTTCTTACGGTTGAAAAGAATAACGAAATCCTGCGCAATGAAGTCTTTGGACCCGTTGCCCCTATCGTTATTTTCGATACCGATGAAGAGGGGATTGCGTTGGCTAATGACACGGAATTTGGTCTTATTAGTTATGTGTTTACTTCTGATCTTGCCCGCGGAATTCGCACTGCCGAAGCACTTGAATCAGGAATGATTGCACTTAACCGTGGCGTCGTTTCAGATCCAGCTGCGCCGTTCGGCGGCGTTAAGCAATCTGGTCTTGGCCGCGAAGGTGGCTTCGATGGCATTCACGAGTTCTTAGAGACTAAGTACATCGGCGTGGAGATTTAAAAAGCTGGCGGAGGATGAGGGATTTGAACCCTCGAGACTTTCGTCTACGCGTGTTCGAGACGCGCGCACTCGGCCGCTATGCGAATCCTCCGGTCGAAGAATACTTCGATTACGAGTAGTAAATATTTTTACTCTGGCAATTGCCAGATTAAACATTCGCCATTGCAATTTAGTCAGCACTCTCCGGATGACTGTCCGGCATGAATAGCCGGACGTACGGCATCCTCCTGCGGGGCAACGCTTTGCGTTGCAATGGCGGAGGATGAGGGATTTGAACCCTCGAAAGGTTGCCCTTTACACGCTTTCCAAGCGTGCGCACTCGGCCGCTATGCGAATCCTCCAACGAGGTTTTTATGCCTCTAGTGCCTAACGAGGGTAAGGGTATCGGAGGAGAGAAGTAGGATTTACCCAGATCCTCCGTGCGGCATTACCGCACTGAACTCCCCCAGGGCAGGAATGCAGCAAGGGTAGGTGCGCTCTGGTGGGTGTGCGGAGGATCCCAATAGCTATACGTGAATATGGGCCAATAAGTAGTTCGAGATAACGGGGTAAAACGAAATGTCATTAGCTTTATATAGAAAGTATCGCCCCTCTACTTTTGGCGAGGTTATCGGCGAGGAACACGTAACCGAACCTCTTTCCAACGCACTTGAGTCCGGAAAAATTCACCACGCATATTTGTTTAGCGGCCCACGTGGTTGCGGAAAGACTTCGAGCGCTCGCATCATGGCGCGCAGTCTTAATTGCGAAAAAGGCCCAACTCCTAATCCATGTGGCGTATGCCAATCATGCAAAGATCTAGTTGCAAATGGCCCAGGTTCAATCGATGTTATGGAACTTGATGCAGCAACGCATGGTTTAGTTGACGATGCGCGCGATCTTCGCGACAAAGCATTCTTTGCACCCGTTCAATCCCGTTACAAGATTTACATCATCGATGAGGCCCACCAACTTGGACCCGGCGCTGCAAATGCGTTGCTCAAAGTTGTAGAAGAACCACCTCCACATGTTCTCTTTATTTTTGCAACAACAGAACCAGATAAATTAATTAGCACTATTCGTTCTCGTACGCACCACTACCCATTCCGATTAGTACCACCTGGAATTCTTGCAAAGCATCTTGAAGAGATCTGCGAAAAAGAAGGCGTAAAAGTTGCTAAAGGCGTTATTCCATTAGTGGTCCGCGCATCTGGCGGTTCGGTTCGTGACGCCCTCTCAGTTCTTGGCCAACTTCTTGCAGGGGCCGGAAAAGATGGAGTTACGTACGACATCGCCGTTTCACTTCTCGGTTACACCGACGGAGCACTTCTGGATGAATCAATCGATGCGATTGCTGCTCGTGATGTTGCAACGTTATTTAACACAATCGATAAGGTGATTGAAGCCGGCCTTGATGCGCGTAGATTTACCCAAGATCTCTTGGAACGTATTCGTGACCTGATTGTTGTGGGATCTACTCGTGGTGAAGCAGGACATATCTTGCGCGATATTCCTGAGGACCAGCTTGAACGCATGAATGCGCAGGCAAATAATATTGGCGCAGCTTCATTGATTCGCGCCGCAGAAATTGCGCACGAGGGCCTCAATCAAATGCGCGGCAACGCCTATCCACGCTTAGTTCTTGAACTTATTGCCGGAAAAATCATGTTGCCAGGAAATGATGATGCAGGTTTGCTTGCAAGGATTGAGCGGATTGAAAAGGCGTCCGGACTACGAGTTCAAAGTCAGGTACCACCAGTTCCTGCGCAATCAGTGGATGAAGATGTTGCGGCGCTAAAACCAACCCCTAAGCAAATAGAAAAAGAAGCGACTCCATTAAAGCAAGAGGCGAACAAGCCAGTAGCTGAGAAGGAACTAGTGCCACCGTCTTCAGGGAACTCAGGGAAATCAGAAAAAATGGTCCAGACACCCGTTGATATAACGGCACTTCGCCGTTTATGGCCAGATGTTATTGAGAACGTAAAGAAGCGTCGCAGACTTACTTGGTCGCTCCTTTCGGCTAGTGCGCAGGTTCTGTCTGTTGATGACAAAGCAATCACAATCGGAATAGTTAACGTTGGAGCACGTGATTCATTTATTCGTTCAGGTAGCGATGTCATCTTGCAAGGAGCATTTGCCGATGTTGTTGGACTTGATCTCAAAATTGAATGTGTTGTTGATCCATCGGTAAACGCACCGGTGCATGAGCGCACAACAGAAGATCCTTCAGATGGCCCACAACTGAGTAGCGCTGATTTGCTTGCTCGAGGACTTGGCGCAAAAGTTATTAAGACGATTGCGGGTGAATAATGTACGAGGGCGCAATACAAGATCTCATTGACGAGCTTGGTCGCCTTCCCGGCATCGGACCAAAGTCGGCCCAACGCATCGCATTCCATATTATTCAAAGCGAGCGCGTAGACACCGCTCGGCTAATTGATGTACTTCGCACCGTTAAAGAACGTGTGAAATTCTGTATTGAATGTGGCAACATCTCAGAAGAAGACCTCTGTCGAATCTGCCGCGACCCACGTCGCGATGGAACTGTTATTTGTGTTGTTGAGGAATCTAAAGACGTGATGTCTATTGAAAAGACGCGCGAATTTCGCGGCAAGTATCACGTTCTCGGCGGTGCAATTTCGCCGATCGATGGCATTGGCCCAGAAAATCTTCGTATCCGTGAATTGATGGTGCGCCTGGGTAATCCTGATATCGCAGAACTCATTATTGCTACCGATCCCAACCTGGAAGGGGAGGCGACTGCCTCGTATTTGATTCGCCAGATAAAGCCGCTGGGGATCAAAGTCAGCCGTTTGGCATCTGGTCTTCCTGTAGGCGGAGATTTGGAATATGCCGATGAAGTGACTCTCGGTCGTGCATTTGAAGGCCGGAGAACCGTTTAACTAGTATTAATCCAGAATATGAGACGCTAGCCGTCTCACTATGTGATAAATACTCGATTCTCTTCTTTTCTCGTGGCAAAATTCCCTCATGGGACTTATCGTTCAAAAGTATGGCGGCTCATCAGTCGCTGATGCTGACGGCCTCAAGCGCGTAGCCGCACGCATCGTTGCCACAAAGAAAGCCGGCAATCAGGTCGTTGTCGTGGTTTCGGCAATGGGCGATACAACCGATGAATTAATCGATCTAGCCAACCAGGTCACTCCGCTTCCAAATGGGCGCGAGCTGGATATGTTGTTGACTGCTGGTGAGCGAATTTCGATGGCGCTTCTTGCAATGGCGATTTCAAATTTAGGACATGAAGCTCGATCTTTTACTGGTTCACAAGCCGGAGTGCTTACAACTAGCACCCACGGGAAAGCTCGCATCATCGATGTGAAGCCATCGCGCATTAGCGAAGCAATCAACGAAGGTTCAATCGCAATTGTTGCAGGCTTCCAAGGAATCAACCAAGATACAAAAGATGTCACAACACTTGGCCGCGGTGGATCAGATACAACTGCCGTTGCTCTTGCTGCTGCGCTGGAAGCAGATGTTTGTGAAATTTATACAGATGTAGATGGTGTTTATAGCGCCGACCCACGCGTTGTCCCAGCAGCTGGCAAATTGAAGACTGTCACTTATGAAGAAATGTTGGAACTTGCTGCGTCAGGTGCCAAAGTTCTTCACCTTCGTTGTGTGGAGTATGCGCGCAGATACGACATGCCAATTCACGTACGTTCATCATTTTCAAATCAAGAAGGAACATGGGTGGTCAAAGATCATCCGGAAGGAGCAAGCGACATGGAACAAGCAATCATCGCTGGAATTGCACACGATAAGAGCGAAGCAAAGGTAACCATCGTCGGAGTACCCGACCGCACCGGTGTTGCTGCTCGCATCTTCCAGACAATCGCAGATGCCGACATCAATATCGACATGATTGTGCAGAATGTTTCGGCCGCCGCAACTGGGCTCACAGATATTTCATTCACTTTGCCAAAGGCCGAAGGCGCCGAAGCAACACGAATTTTAAATGACATCAAGGGTGAAATTGGATTCGCTTCACTTCAATACGATGATCAAATCGGCAAGCTCTCATTGGTTGGCGCGGGTATGCGTTCACACCCAGGTGTTACCGCAGCTTTCTTTGCATGTTTATCTGAGGCCGGCATTAACATCGAAATGATTTCTACATCAGAAATTCGTATTTCGATTATCTGCCGCGTAGAAGATGTGGAAAAGGGCGTTAAAGCAGCGCACACAGCATTTGATTTAGATGTAGATGGCGAAGCAGTTGTTTATGCAGGTACCGGACGATGAGCACAAAACTTCCATCACTCGCAGTTGTTGGAGCGACAGGCGCCGTTGGCACAGTCATGCTCGACATCCTTACCCAACGCGAAAACGTATATGGCGAAATTCGCTTGATCGCATCTGCGCGTTCTGCTGGCAAAAAATTAATGTGCCGCGGTGAAGAACTGACCGTTGTAGCTCTTTCCCCTGAGGCATTCGATGGCATCGACATTGCAATGTTCGATGTCCCGGATGAAGTTTCCGCAGAGTGGGCACCAATTGCTGTTGCACGTGGGGCAGTAGTCGTTGATAACTCTGGAGCATTTCGTATGGATGCCAAGGTTCCACTCGTGGTGCCAGAAGTAAATCCAAAAGAAGCAAAGAAACGTCCTAAAGGAATTATCTCAAATCCAAACTGCACAACTCTTTCGATGATTGTTGCAATGGGCGCTCTGAATAAAAAGTTTGGCCTGAAAGAACTAGTTGTTGCTTCATACCAAGCAGCTTCAGGTGCTGGACAACCTGGTATCGACGCTCTTCGTGCACAGGTAAAGCAAGTTGCTGGAACAAACGCAGGTGAAGTAACAGGCGATGTTCGTACTCATGTAAATGACTATGCCCCGTTTCAAGCACCACTTGCACTCAATGTCATTCCATTTGCAGGATCGCTAAAAGCCGACGGTTGGTCATCTGAAGAACTTAAGGTTCGCAATGAATCTCGAAAGATTCTCGGGATGCCAAAGCTCAAGGTTTCTGCGACGTGTGTACGTGTTCCAGTTCTTACAACTCACTCACTCGCAGTCCACGCAACGTTTAAAAGCGTTGTGACTCGCAAGGCCGCTCAAAAATTATTGGATAACGCCCCCGGTGTTGTGCTGTGGGATGAGCCAGAAATTAACAAGTTCCCAACCCCAAATGATGTTGTTGGCACAGATCCAACATGGGTCGGACGTGTGCGCCAATCCATCGATGATCCAAAGTCATTGGATTTATTCCTCTGTGGAGACAACTTACGCAAAGGCGCAGCGCTAAATACTGCTCAAATCGCAGAATTAGTTGCGGCTGAATTCACTAAAAAGCCAGCAAAGAAAGCTCCAGCTAAAAAGAAGAAGTAATTAGTTAAAGCTAATTAGCAAGCTCCACAACAACTTCAACCTCAACTGGTGCGTTTAAAGGTAGTTCTGCAACGCCAATTGCGGTGCGTGCATGCTTGCCCTTTTCTTCACCCCAAATCTTGATGAAGAGTTCTGAAACTCCGTTAATAACTCCAGGGTGGCCAACAAAGCCAGAGACTCCGTTAACAAATCCGCGAACCTGAACTACGCGCTCGATGGTATTGATATCGGCTACTAATCCGATTGCAGCAATTGCGTTAAGAGCACAAACTTGTGCCATCTCTTTTGCTTGATCGGGAGTTACGCCACCATCTACTTTGCCAATAAATGGAATCTTTCCATCAACCATTGGCAGTTGTCCGGCGGTGAATACAAGATTTCCGGTGCGAACTGCTGGCACATACGCAGCAAGCGGCACTGATGCAACTGGAAGTTCTAGACCGAGTTCCTTCAGCTTTGCTTTCACATCTACTGGCATTTTATTCTGCCTCTCTCTTCATATAAGCAACGAGTTGTTCCCCGGTACCTGGAGCAGGAATAACTTGAACGAGTTCCCAACCTTCAGATCCCCATGTATCAAGAATTTGCTTTGTCGCATGGCTAAGAAGTGGAACTGTTACATATTCAAATTTACTCATTTTTCTCCCGTTACTCGATTTAGTTTGATGGCGCTAGAGCAGCTTTAACTGCGGCAGAAACTTTTCCACCATCAGCTTTACCTGCGATTTGTGGCTTAAGAATTCCCATGACCTTGCCCATATCTTGTGGACCAGCGGCGCCTGACTTTGCAATTGCGTCGGCAACAAGAGCGCTTAATTCTTCATCAGAAAGTTGAGCAGGCAAGTAAGAAATAATTACTTCACCTTCCGCTTTTTCTGTTGCTGATTTATCTGGTCGGCCTGCATCAGCAAATGCTTCGGCTGCTTCGCGGCGCTTCTTTGCTTCGCGTGAAAGAACAGCAATAACTTCATCTTCACTGAGCTTCTTTGCTTCCTTGCCGGCAACCTCTTCGTTTGTGATTGCAGTCAAAACCATACGGATAGTTCCGGAGACAAGCTCATTACGTGAACGAATCGCTTCAGTGAGATCGGATTGGAGTTTCTCTTTAAGTCCCATAAGGCGTATCTTCTCACGCTATGGGTTATGTATTGCGCGAGAGTTCCCTCCCGGTCCTGCCAGCAGGCGCCCGTGAAATACGCGTGCTGCACTTTTCCGACCTTCATCTGACCCCATCTCGCAAGAAAGAGATTGCAGATATCAAAAGTTGGGTGAACCTCAAGCCAGACCTCGTTATCAGTACCGGAGATTTCTTGGCTCACATGGACGCTATTCCTGTGGTGCTCGGCGCCCTTGATGGACTGTTAAATATCCCAGGGCTTTTTGTATTTGGTTCCAATGATTACTTCGCCCCAAAACCGAAGAATCCTTTCTCTTATTTACGAAAAGATCATGGAAAGCGCATTATCGGCCGCGATCTTCCATGGCGCGATTTAGCAGAAGGACTTACGCGACGCGGTTGGAAAGATATCAATCACTCGCGCGTGATGATTGAAGTGAACGGTACAAAGATTGAAGCGCGTGGAACAGATGATGCGCATTTGGAACGCGATAACTATTCCCAAGTTGCAGGTGAAATCGATAAGGCTGCTCACCTTGCAATTGGTGTAACACATGCACCATATCTTCGGATTCTTGAAGCAATGAGTAAAGATAATCTTGATGTTATTTTTGCTGGACATACACATGGTGGCCAGGTCCGTTTGCCATGGATAGGTGGAAGTAAGGCGCTCACAACAAATTGCGATTTACCAAATTGGCGTGCTCGTGGTGTGACAAAAGAGAAAAATGAACCGTGGCTCAATGTGTCAGCTGGAATGGGAACAAGTCCCTTTGCCCGCATTCGAGTGGCATCACCACCTGAAGCAAGTTTAATTACTTTGGAGCCAGCAGTTTAGTTACTTGCCGCGCTTTGCTAAACGTTCGTAATCCATAACCACAACTGCGCGAGGCTCTAAGCGAACCCAACCACGTGAAGCAAAATCTGCAAGAGCTTTGTTAACGGTTTCGCGTGATGCACCAACAAGTTGAGCAAGCTCTTCTTGGGTGAGGTCATGGTTTACATGTAGACCATCATCTTTTTGTGAACCAAAACGTGAACCAAGATCGATTATTGCTTTTGCAACACGGCCTGGAACATCGGCAAATACAAGATCAGAGAGAACTTCATTGGAACGACGTAGTCGTTGCGCCAAACGCGCTAGTAATTCGAGTGCAACACGAGGGTGTGCAGTAATAAGGCCAATTACTTGATCGTGTGAAAGAGCGAGTAAACGTGCATCTGTTACTGCAGTTGCAGTAGATGTTCGTGGTTGTGGATCGAAGAGTGAAAGTTCGCCGAACATTTCACCAGGTCCAAGAATCGAGAGAAGATTTTCGCGCCCATCTCCACTTGTAGTTCCAAGCTTTAGCTTTCCTTCAAGAACTACAAAAAGACGGTCACCTTCATCGCCTTCTTTGAAGAGCGAGTTTCCCTTAGAGACCTTTACAGGTGACATGGTGCCGCGTAGTGAAGCGGCAGAATCATCATCGAGCCCACGGAACAACGGCGCCTGACGAACAGTCGCATCATCATTTGGTTTGGCCATGTTCGCAGGTTACTCCGACTAGCCCCCACACCCAAATTCTAGGATTATGGGCTTGTGAAAGCCGACAAGAAGCAAGCCAAGTCAATCTTCAAGACACTCGGTAAGCGCTATCCCAACGCAAATTGCGAACTTGATTTCACAAATCCCTTTGAATTAATCGTGGCAACTGTTCTCTCAGCTCAATGCACCGACAAACGCGTCAATCTCGTGACGCCACCACTCTTTAAGCGATACCCAACGCCAAAGAAGATGGCATCGGCAAAAATTCTGGATCTAGAAGAGTTGGTTCGCACAACAGGTTTCTTTCACAACAAAGCGCGAAATATTAAAGGATTGAGTGAAAAACTCTTGACTGATTTCGATGGACAGGTTCCATCTACATTGGAAGAACTGATCACATTGCCTGGAGTCGGTCGCAAGACTGCAAATGTTGTTTTAGGACATGCCTTCGGCGTTCCGGGAATAACTGTTGATACACACTTCGGCCGCCTAGCACGCAGATTCGGATGGAGTACATCGCAGGATCCTGTGAAAGTGGAGCGCGATGTAATGGAGTTAATTCCGGAGAAGGAATGGACAAATCTTTCCCAACGTTTAATT
>CAIMSI010000096.1 GCA_903844115.1 uncultured Actinomycetes bacterium | reverse complement strand
GAGTTGCTCGAGGTTTAACTTCGAGATTAATCATGGATGATATTCATTCGCTCAATGAGGCGATTAATAAAAAGGCAGGCCGCAAGCTTTTTCCATCAATAGTTGTATCACTTCTTATATTTGGAATTGTTTTCGGCACGCTTAAAATTCATCCTGCACTTTTTACTGGGCTAGTACTTATCGCGGTTGTTATAGCCATCCGTGAACTTAACCATGGTTTTAAACTCGCTGGAATTATGATTCCAGATTACTTTCTCCAGATAGCATCAATTGGGGTTGTGCTTGCTGCATATTTTGGCCGCGTCTCAGGCCTCTCTGTAGCGGCAGCAATTGCGATACCGAATCTTTTTGTACTGTTACTTGCCCTAGCTCCAGCAGATTTTATTAAACGTGTTTCAGCTGCTAGCTTGGCAATTTTTTATGTTCCATTTCTAGCCGGCTTTATTGTGCTTCTGGCACATAATCCCGATGGCCCTGCACGCATTTTGACGCTCGTCGTACTTGTTGCCTGCAATGACACCTTTGCTTTTATCTTTGGAGTTCTCTTTGGCCGCCATCGATTGGCTCCGCACATCAGTCCAAAGAAAACTTGGGAAGGCTTGATCGGCTCTTTGATTGCAACCACAGCTGGTGCTTCTCTTATCTTCCATTTTGTTGTACATAAGCATTGGTGGCTCGGAGTTCTCATTGGTTTGATGGGAGTTGCAACAGCAACTGCTGGCGACCTCATTGAGTCTGCGATAAAGCGCGACCTCAACATAAAAGATATGGGCTCAATTCTTCCTGGCCATGGCGGTGTTCTTGATCGCATCGACTCCGTTCTATTCACGGCGCCAGCAGTGTGGTTCGTCCTTGAACTCATCAAACATTGGAGCCTATAAGACATGGCAATTGAGCGCCCAGAACTCAAATTAGTCTTCGATGAACCAAAGCAGAAAGTAAAGCCACCAAAGCATTTTGCTGACCTGGATCCAGAAGGTCGCAAGGCACTAGCCGAGGAAATTGGCCTTCCTGCATTTCGCGCGAAACAAATTGCCACGCACTTTTTCACTCATTACAACGATGACCCAGAGACTTGGACTGATATCCCCAAAGATCTTCGTGCACTTGTCGCTGAGAAATTCACACCAAAACTCATCACACTCGTTAAAAGTGTCACAACCGATAGCGGTAAGACTCGTAAGGATCTATGGAGATTGCACGATGGTGTTCTGGTTGAAAGCGTATTGATGCGATACACCGATCGAACAACAGTTTGCATTTCATCCCAAGCCGGATGTGGCATGAACTGTCCATTCTGCGCCACCGGGCAAGGTGGTTTGACGCGCAACCTTACAGCTGGAGAAATTACTGCACAGGTTGTTGCAGCAGCACGAATTTGCGCCGAAGGAGAGTTACCTGGGGGAGAGACTCGACTTTCCAATGTTGTATTTATGGGTATGGGCGAACCCATGGCCAATTACAACGCCGTTATGCGAAGTGTTCGAAATATCACCGCTCCTCAACCAGATGGTCTTGGAATTGGAGCCAGATCTGTAACTGTTTCTACAGTTGGTTTAGTAAATGGAATTGATAAACTTCGCGATGAAGGAATTCCCGTAACTTTGGCTGTATCACTTCACACTCCCGATGATGAGTTACGCGATACCTTGGTGCCAATTAACTCTCGTTGGAAAGTAAAAGAAGTATTAGATGCTGCTGATCGATATTCTGATAAGACCGGAAGGCGCTATTCCATCGAATACGCGATGATCAAAGATATCAACGACCAGGCGTGGCGCTCAGATTTGCTAGGCCGACTACTTAAAAATCGAAATGCTCATGTGAATTTAATACCCTTGAATCCAACCCCTGGGTCGAAGTGGACCGCATCACGCCCCCAGGATGAGGCCGAGTTTGTGCGAATTCTTGAGACATACGGGGTTCCGGTCACGGTGCGCGATACACGAGGCAGGGAAATTGACGGTGCCTGTGGTCAACTTGCCGCCTCCGAGATAACCTCTTCCTCATGAAAACTCTTAATAATTTTATCAACGGCAACAAGCAAGCTTCGGCAAGTGGCAAGACAAGCGAAATAATTAACCCTGCAACGGGCACTGCCTATATGAGCGCTCCTGTTTCAAATCAAGTGGATGTTGACCAAGCAGTAAATGCTGCTGCTAAAGCATTTGAAGTGTGGAAAGAGTCCACACCTTCTGAACGTCAACGAGCGCTACTTAAAATTGCGGATGCTTTTGAAGCACGCCAAGATGAAATTATTGCAATCGAGTGCGAGAACACTGGTAAGCCAATCGCACTTACAACTTCAGAAGAAGTTCCACCGATGATTGATCAAATCCGATTTTTTGCTGGAGCTGCAAGAAATCTTGAAGGTCGATCTGCAGGCGAATATATGCATGGCATGACATCTTTTATACGCCGTGAACCAATCGGTGTGTGCGCTCAGGTAACTCCGTGGAATTATCCGATGATGATGGCTGTTTGGAAGTGGGCTCCTGCAATTGCCGCCGGAAATACAGTGGTACTCAAGCCAAGTGATACAACTCCTGCCTCAACTGTATGGATGGCGGAAGTAATGTCCGAATTCCTACCAACGGGTGTATTCAATGTAATTACTGGTGATCGTGATACTGGTCGCGCACTTGTTGAGCACAAGATTCCGCAGATGGTTTCTATCACTGGTTCTGTTCGCGCTGGAATGGAAGTTGCTAAGAGCGCTTCCCAAGATGTAAAGAAAGTACACCTTGAATTAGGAGGCAAAGCGCCGGTTGTTGTCTTTGCAGATGCAAATCTAGAGGCTGCAGCTGAGGCAATTGCGATTGCCGGTTATTTCAATGCCGGTCAAGACTGCACAGCGGCAACTCGCGTCCTGGTGGAATCAAGTGTTTATGATGAATTTGTGGGTCTACTCGCCAAGCAAGCTACGGAAAATATTGCAACTGGCGCTCCTACTGAGGATGTTCTTTACGGACCCGTCAACAATGCCAACCAACTCGCACGATTACAGGGCTTCGTTGATCGCGCTCCATCGCATGCAATTATTGCCGCCGGTGGCACCAAAGTAGATCGAGCAGGTTACTTCTGGAATCCAACCGTTATAAGTGATCTCAAGCAGGACGATGAGATGATTCAAAACGAGATCTTTGGTCCAGTAATCACAGTGCAAAAGTTTAAGGACGAAGCCCAAGCCATTTCATATGCAAATGGTGTTGCATATGGGTTGGCATCTAGTGTGTGGACGAGTAACCACGGGCGTGCAATGCGCCTTGCCAAAGCATTTGATTTTGGCTGCGTCTGGATTAACACTCATATTCCAATCGTCGCCGAAATGCCACACGGAGGCTTTAAGCACTCTGGATACGGCAAGGACCTCTCGAATTATGGTTTTGAAGATTACACCCGCATAAAGCATGTAATGACAAACCTCAATCTCTAGCCGAATTCTAAACTTTTCGGTCTATTATCACCTTACGACAATAAATCTTTTCCTCCGCGACTGCACCTAGAGAGGCTCGTCCCATGACCCAAATGTCTGACTCAAATCTTTCAGGTAATAATGATTTGCTTGCGCAACTGGAAAGCACTTCCAAAGCTTTTCTCTCACGCCGAGCACTTCTAGCTGGCGCCGGTGGCGCTGCCGCGGCAAGCATGATCAACGTGGTTGGTCTTGAAGGTTTAGATATGGCACAAGCTGCTGGCGGAAAAGTTCGCTGGGCAAACTGGGGTTTGTATTTAGATTTTGATAATAAGACTAAGAAGTATCCAACACTTGAAGCATTTCAAAAGAAAACAGGAATCAAAGCAACTTACCAAGAAGCAATCGATGATAACGATACTTTCACTGCAAAAGTTTCACCGCAACTTCGCTTGAAAAAAGATATCGGCTATGACGTTGTCACGATGACCGAATGGAAAGCTGCCCAATGGTTAGCTAGCGGATTCGTACAAAAATTTGATGATGCAGCAATTCCAAATAAAAAGAATATTTTGCCTTCTCTTTTAAATCGTCCATTTGATTCAGGTCGCCACTACTCCTTGCCATGGGCTGGCATCATTGCTGGTATTGCGTGGAGCAAGAGTGCACTTCCAAAGGGCCTGAAGACCCTTGATGATCTATTTGCTCCAGGTAACAAGGGACGCATTGAAGTTCTCTCAGAAATGCGCGACACAATCGGTTTGATAATGCTTTGGCAAGGTGTAGATATTTCAAAACCTTTCACCGATACACAATTCCAAAAAGCAGTTGATTTCATTCAGAAGAAAATTAAAGATGGATATATTCGTCAGGTAAAGGGTCAAAGTTATGCTGAAGACCTCATTAGCGGAGATGCGGTCGCTGTCATTGGCTGGTCTGGAGATATCAATCAGCTCAATCTTCAAAACGGCAATCGCTTTGGCTTTGCAGTCCCTGAGTCAGGTGGAACATTCTCGACAGATAACCTCATGATTGCTTCAACTTCACCAAATAAGGCTGCCGCCGAGGCCCTGATTAACTATTACTACGACCCCGCAGTCGCAGCAACTGTCGCTAATTACATTACATATATCTGCCCAGTAAATGGCGCGCAGGAAGCAATGGCGAAAATCAATCCTAAGCAGGTTAATAACCCATTGATTTTCCCAACAGATGCGATGTGGAAGAACCTAAAAGTCTTCCGCGAACTTAATCCGGTTGACACTGCTAAGTATGCAAAGTCTTTCCAGAAAGCAATCGGTAACGGTTGATGCCTGATGCTTCAACCTCCGCCAAAGGAGATCTCAAGCTCTCCAATCTCACAAAAAGTTATGGTGATTTTAAAGCCGTCGATGATTTAACTCTGACGATTCCTGAGGGTTCATTCTTTGCCCTTCTTGGACCGTCTGGGTGTGGAAAGACCACAACTCTTCGCATGATTGCGGGTCTTGAAGAACCGACATCTGGGAAAATTTCAATTGGTGCAACAGATATCACAGACAAGCGTCCGTACCAGCGCCCCGTTAATACTGTTTTTCAAAATTATGCACTGTTTCCTCATCTGACAATTTTTGAAAATATTGCTTTTGGATTGCGCCGTCGCGGTGTCAAAGATGTTAAAGAGCAAGTCGAGAAGGTGCTCAATCTTGTTGAGTTGCCCCATCTAGCAGATCGCAAGCCGACCCAGCTTTCCGGTGGGCAACAACAACGTATCGCTGTAGCGCGCGCAATTGTTAACCGCCCCGCGCTGCTACTTCTCGATGAACCACTTGGCGCACTTGACCTGAAACTACGGCGCCAGATGCAGATTGAGTTGAAATGGATTCAAACTGAAGTAGGTCTTACATTCGTGCACGTTACACACGATCAGGAAGAGGCCATGACAATGGCTGACACCATTGCTGTAATGAATGAAGGACGCATTGAACAAATGGGTTCACCTGCAGAGCTTTATGACAACCCCAAAACTGCCTTTGTTGCAAACTTCCTAGGACAGTCCAATCTCATCCAAGGAAATATTGTTGATTCTGACGGTGATTACCACGTCGTAGATTTATACGGGCAAAAGACAAAGGTGCTCAAGAATCGTACCCACTCTCGAAATAATTCGGTTCTTTATGCAATTCGGCCCGAGAAATTGCGTATCGATACAGAAAACCACACTCGCCCTGGAAATAGATTCACAGGTGGGCACATCGTGGATGTTTCATATATTGGTGTTTCAACCCAATACCAGGTTGAACTTCCTTGGGGCCAGGAGATTATGGTCTTTGAGCAGAATGATGACGGTATTCCGCCTCTAGATAAAGGCGATGAAGTCACCTTGTCATGGGAGCCTTCCTTTTCATTCGCACTGGACGGTGCACAAGATGCGAACGCTGGTTCTGAAGTGAACCCAGAGGCAGAATAGAAATGGCAGTAATCGCTCGTGCTAAAGATGCGAGCACCTCAGAGCTAAAGAAGAAATCACTTGTACCTTATTTTTTGCTTGCTCCAGGTTTGATTTGGCTTTCACTTTTCTTTGTTGCCCCGATCATTACCCTAGTAGGAACCGCGACAAAAACCCCAGGCGCTGGCATTGGCGAATTTGTACAGACATATCGTTGGGCTAATTATTGGGATGCGATTACTGGTTCGGCTGGCCAATTCGGGCGCTCATTTCTCTACGCCACTATTGCAACTCTTATAGCTCTTGCGATTGCTTATCCACTGGCATATGGAATTGCCTTTAAATCAGGAAAATATAAAAACATACTCTTGGTTCTGGTGGTGGCACCTTTCTTCTGTTCCTTTATTCTCAGAACAATCGCTTGGAAGCAGATTCTTGGACAAAATGGCCCAGTTTTTCGTTTGCTACTCGATTTACATTTAGCAACTCCGATGACGCACCTGACTGCTAGTCCATCTGCGGTCATCATCGGCTTGGCCTACAACTTCTTACCATTTATGACTTTGCCACTTTATGGAAGTCTTGAACGAATCGATCCTCGCGTTCTTGAAGCATCTGGCGACCTATATGCAAATGCGTTTACAACTTTCCGCAGAGTCACCGTCCCGCTTTCGATGCCCGGGGTTGTTGCTGGAACACTTTTGACGTTTATCCCCGCGGCTGGTGATTACGTGAATGCAGAGATTCTGGGCAATCCCAGTACCAAGATGATTGGAAATGTGATTAACGCACAATTCCTCAACACCCAGGATTATCCATTAGCTGCTTCCTTGTCATTTATTTTGATGATTATTATTTCGGTTCTCGTGATGGTTTATATTCGCAAAGCCGGTACCGAGGAGTTGGTATGAAAACTCTGACTCGCTGGTTCTCGAGAAATCTCATTCGTGTATATATGGTCCTTGGATTTACATATCTATTTATTCCCGTTGCTTATACATTTGCATTTTCTTTTAATGATTACATAAAATCCAATCTCGTCTGGCGTGGATTTACATGGAATAACTGGAAGCAACCATGCGGGGTGCTAGATGTTTGCCCGGCACTTGGTAACTCAATTAAAATTGGCTTACTTGCCACTTTCATTGCAACCATTCTTGGAACCCTTATTGCTTTTGCCCTAGGTCGCTATGCATTCAAAGGTCGCGCAGTTACAAATACTTTGATATTCCTGCCTATGGCATCACCCGAATTAGTACTAGGTGCATCTCTGCTCACCATCTTCTTAAATCTTGGCATGAATCTTGGTTTTTGGACGATCGTGATAGCTCACGTGATGTTCTGTATTTCATTTGTGGTCGTAACAGTAAAAGCTCGTATTGCATCCCTTGATCCGCGGCTTGAACAAGCGGCAATGGATCTCTACGCGGATGAGCGTGAAACTTTTAGACGCGTCACATTCCCCTTGGTGGCACCGGGGATTGCAGGAGCAGCGCTTCTTGCATTCAGTTTGAGTTTTGACGATTTCATCATCACAAATTTCAATTCGGGCACGACTATCACTTTCCCTCTTTATGTGTACACACATGCTGAACGTGGTTTACCGGCTCAAGCTAACGTCATTGGTTCTGCTATGTTTTTCCTAGCGCTTTTGATAGTGGTTGCTGGACAAATTGTCAGCAAGAAAGTTAAAGTAGGGAAATAATGGCAAACATCGGAAATATGTATGGGCCGAATTTCACCTTTCTTGGCATTCCTGCTTGCGACCTTGAAAAGCCTGAGAGCTATAAAGGTGCAGATGTCATCATTGTTGGCGCTCCAATTGATAGTGGAACTTCCTATCGCTCTGGCGCGAAGATGGGTCCCCAAGCGATTCGCGGTGCAGATTATTTACCGCACGACGGAGAGCGCCCGCACTTAACTTTCCGCGTTGATCCACTCAAAGATTTAAAGATATTTGATGCAGGGGATTTATTGATGAATGGCGGGGATCTGATCGGTTCACTTGCTCTTCTTGAAGCAGCAACAGAAAAGATTTCTCGAGCCGGAGCAATTCCAGTAATTCTCGGCGGAGATCATTCGATTGCATCAGCTGATGTTGCAGGAATTGCGCATCACCGGGGCATGGGCAAGATTTCAATGATTCACTTCGATGCCCATGCAGATACTGGCTCTGACCAATTTGGGGCACTCGTGGGGCACGGAACTCCTATGCGACGCCTTATCGAATCCGGCGCGGTACGCGGAGATCGATTCCTTCAACTTGGCTTGCGTGGATATTGGCCTGATGATGCAACACTCAAATGGATGCGCGACCGTGGAATGCGATCTTATGAAATGACTGAAATACATCACCGCGGCCTCAACAAAGTGCTCGATGAGTCTTTTGGAATTCTTACAAATGAATGTGACGGAATTTTTCTTTCAGTAGATATAGACGTTGTTGACCCAGGTATGGCGCCAGGCACTGGAACTCCAGAACCCGGTGGCATGACGAGCCGGGAACTTCTCGAATCAGTCCGTCGCATCTGCACAGAGTTACCTGTAGTAGGTATAGATATTGTCGAAGTTGCCCCTGCTTATGACAGCAGCGATATCACAGCGCTACTTGCCAACAGAGTTATTTTGGAAGCGCTCAGCGCAATAACAGTTCGAAAAAATGGCGGAAAGTACGAGCCAACTCGTAATGTTTTAGATCGCTAGTTATTTAAGTTATTTAAGAGAAGCAAATGCTTCATCAAGAACGCCAAGAGCGTCGTGAAGAAGTTCATCTGACATTACCAATGGTGGCAAGAAGCGAATCACATTTACGTAAGTACCTGCGGTAAGTACTAAGACACCTTTACTTGTGCAATATTTGATGACATCCAACATCGCTTGAGTATTTGGCTCTTTTGTTCCTGGCATCACAAGTTCAATAGCTTGCATTGCACCGCGGCCTCTTACATCACCAATAACTGGATATTTTTCTTTCATGGCATGAAGCGCATCACCCATAATCTTGCCAATATGTTTAGCCCGATCTGCAAGCTTCTCTTCCTTCATGACTTCAATTGCCCCGAGAGCAGCTGCGCATGAAACAGGATTTCCACCAAATGTTCCACCGAGTCCGGAGACATGGACTGAATCCATGATATCGGCGCGTCCAGTCACTGCAGCAAGTGGAAGTCCACCGGCAATTCCCTTTGCAGTGGTGATCATATCTGGGACAACGCCTTCATCATTTACTGCAAACCAGTCGCCTGTGCGACAAAATCCGCTTTGAACTTCATCTGCAATAAAGATAATTCCATGCTTTGTTGCAAACTCTGATAGAGCTGGCAAGAAGCCCTTTGGCGGAACAATGAATCCACCTTCTCCTTGAATTGGTTCAATCAAAATAGCAGCTACGTTATTGACGCCAATTTCTTTTTCAATGCGATGTGAGATTTCTTCAAAAGAATCCTGAGCAAGAGTTGCTGGATTGGTTTGGGAGCGGAATGGATATGGCATTGGCATGCGGAAAACTTCGCCAGCAAATGGACCAAAACCATCTTTGTAAGGCATATTTTTTGCAGTAAGAGACATGGTGAGATTTGTGCGGCCATGATAGGCATGCTCAAAGACAACAATGGCTGGGCGCTTTGTAAAGTGCCGAGCAATCTTCACTGCATTTTCAACAGCTTCTGCACCAGAATTTACGAGCAATGACTTCTTTTTAAATTTTCCAGGAGTTAATTCATTGAGAAGCTCACAGACTTCTATGTATCCCATATATGGCGCAACAGTGAAGCAGGTATGGGTAATATTTTGAACTTGCTCAATAACTCTTTGCACAACGCGATCATTTGTATTACCAACATTTACAACGCCAATACCTGAACCGAAATCGATGAGTGAATTGCCATCGAGGTCTTTCAAGATTGCGCCATGTGAACTTTCAATAACCACGGGAAATGTGAGACCTAGGCCGGCCGATGTTGCAGCAGCTCTACGAAGAAGGGCTTCCTGGGACTTTGGACCCGGGATAGCAGTGAGAACACGACGTTCTTGCGCAATGGGAGTCTTATTGGTCTTATCGGTTTGAGAGTACATGGCTAAAGTGTAACTACTCCTAGAATGTGCAACGGACCTAAAAAAGTAGGGGAGAATAGGTGTCAGTGCTGGTGGGCATGATTCGTTCCAGCCACAAGCAGGAGTGCTAGACAAAATAGCTAGAAAAGAGGAACTCTTACCGTGATGGGCTTAATAGGAATCTTGGCTTTCGTGGTTGCCCTCCTGACCTCTGTCATGATTCACGAGGCAGGTCATTACTTCACTGCAAAGCACTTCGGCATGAAGGTGACTGAATTCTTCCTAGGATTTGGAAAGCGCATCTGGTCAACTCAACGCGGTGAAACAGAGTTTGGCATCAAAGCAATTCCAGCCGGTGGGTACTGCCGGATAGTTGGAATGTCAGCGAGTGAAGAACTTACTGAAGCCGATTCGAATCGAGCTTTTTACAAAGCTTCCTCCCCAAAACGCCTCATTGTTCTTGGCGCAGGATCATTCCTACATTTTGTTCTGGGATTTGTACTTATTTTTGTTATTTTCTTTGGGGTTGGAACGGTGGCGCTGACCTCGACCGTTGATCAAGTAGTTCCGTGCATAAACGTTGGAGCAAAAGCTTGCACAACGACATCCATACCTTCGCCTGCAAAAGCTGCGGGCATTCTTCCCGGCGATAAGTTCACTGCTATCAATGGTTATCCCGTTAAGGACTGGAATACCGACATAAATGTTGTGAGAAATTCACCAGGGAAAACAAATATATTTTCGATTCAACGCGGTGATCAACAACTTGATATCGCAATTACTTCTACCTCTTACATGCTCAACGGGAAAACAATTGGAATGATTGGGGTCATCAACAAACTCGGAATGGCCCGCCAACCATTCTCTACTTCACTTTCTCATACAACATCCCTAACTCGCGAACTTTTTACTGGAAGTATTAGTTCTCTCACTCAACTTCCCTCCAAAGTTCCTGCCCTCATTCGCCAAACATTTGGAGGCGAGAAGAGAGATCCTGCCGGCCTTGTCGGAGTAATCGGTGTGGCCGAAGCCTCTGCGCAAACTGCAGGAAATACCTCACTGGCATGGAACGAACGAATTGGTACTTTTTTATTAATTATCGCCAGCCTTAATATTTTTGTCGGTATATTCAACCTGCTTCCTCTCCTTCCATTGGATGGCGGGCATATGGCGATTGCCGCGATCGATGGTCTTCGCAATCTCTGGGCTCGAATTCGTCGACGTTCCAATCCACGCCCAATCGATGTGGAATCCCTCACTCCGCTGACCCTCGTGGTCTTCGTTTTTCTTGCAGGGCTCTCACTCTTGCTTCTAGCAGCCGACATTTTCAATCCAGTGCACTTCAACTTGTAAGGTATTCCCATGGTTAATCTCGGAATGCCCGCATCCCCACCTCCAACGCTTTCTCCTCGTCGAAAGAGTAAGCAACTCAAAGTCGGTAGTGTGCTGGTCGGCGGAGATGCACCCGTAAGTGTGCAGTCGATGTGTACAACTTTGACTTCTGATGTGAATTCAACTCTTCAACAAATTGCTGAGCTCACCGCTTCCGGATGCCAAATTGTT
>CAIMSI010000095.1 GCA_903844115.1 uncultured Actinomycetes bacterium | reverse complement strand
TTTGATGAACCCTCATAGGTAAACCCCTCAGGAAGACCAATGCCGTTATCTATGACTTTCACGGTAACAACTTCGCTCTCATGGGTGATTTCTATATGCAACAAATCACCTGATTGAGCCAAGCCATGTTCAAGAGAATTGTGAATGAGTTCAGTAATTACTAACGCTAAAGGTGTCGCTTGTTGTGCGCCAAAAATTCCAAAGTCACCGGTTTTTGTATGTGTTATAGGCCGAACGCTCAATTCGATTGCATTGCGAATAATTCGGTCATAGACCTCATCAAAAAGTACTGTCTCAGCTGAGCTAGTCGATAAAGTCTCGTGCACAATTGCAATAGAAGCAACGCGACGTACCGCCTCAGCGAGTGCCTGAGAAGCTTCTGGATCCTCAACTCGACGAGACTGCAGACGCAGTAAAGCCGAAACTGTTTGTAAGTTATTTTTAACACGGTGATGAATTTCGCGAATTGTTGCATCTTTAGTAAGCAGCGCTCTATCTCGCCGGCGAAGTTCTGTCACGTCTCGGACAAGAACAATGGCGCCAATTCGATCTGTTCCTTCAGTTAAAGGAAGGACAAGCAAATCAAGAATCGCACGGCCATTATCCAGATCAGCACGACGTAAGCTTTTTCCGCTGAAAACTCCTGACCATGGCTCATCGGTTGCTTCACTAGCACTCGAAGTAATTTCCTCAAGGAGGTTGCCGAAGATATGGCCTTCAAGTTCAGTTTCCCAACCCGCACGGCTCATTGCAGAACGCGCATTGGGACTGGCATATATGACCGACCCATTGGGGTCAAGGCGTATCAGTCCATCTCCTACACGGGGAGCAGATTCAGCACGATAGATACTGTTTTGAATTGGAAAAGTGCCTTCAGAAATCATGCGATAAATCTTGTGTGCAATTTCGCGATAATTAATTTCTAAACGTGATGCTGAGCGCATTTGTACAGCATCTCGGTGACGAGAAATCACCGCAATGATGTGACCATTAAATAAGACGGGAACCGTTTCCTCTTTGATGAGAAGCTCTCCCACTTGCGCGGGTTCGGTATCGCGAACAATCTCACCTTGGGAAAGGGCTTGATCAAGGTGTGGATTATCTCCCCAATTGATTTCCTCGCCGATGACATCGTGTGCAAATACTGTCGCCGCTGTTGTGGGCCGAATATGGGCTGTAGCTATAAAACCCTGGGGCCAACTTTGATAATCCTTGCGTTTTGGAATCCATAAGATGAGATCGGCAAAAGAAAGATCTGAGAGCAACTGCCATTCAGCAATTAACTCGGAGAGACGATCTTTGTCTTCGGAGGTCAGCGCAGTCTGAGAATATGCAGACTCCATGCGTGAGCTCGACATTGATCGCCTTTCGCTAAAGAAGTGAGGTGGCGATAATACCAATCTCTTTCTTTCCCTTGTTTCCCGATGCAAAGAGAGTATCCAAGACGCTGCTTCCTACTGGGTGTAGGAATGATTCGGGAAGTTGGTACTGCTTCTCCCCCGCCACCAAATGCGTAAAGGCTGACTGCGCCTGACGAAGCTCCTTGCTCTGTCCTTTACTGATGCAGACATACGTTGGGGCTACCCGTTTCATTAAGATTGGAAATTCCTTCATAAATTGATCGAGCTGCATAAGGCTTGATTTTGTTGTTTGAGTTACATATACCAGCGCTGTCACAACATCAAAAATGTTGTTATGCAGTAAAGCGAGCCATCGCCTATCGTTCACAACTTCTCCGAGTGGAGGAAGTACCCCTACATCGATAATTACTACCTCTTTCGGATCACTTTCCGGGATTTTGGTTGGCTTCTCATGGGAGGCCAGCGATTGGATTGAGAAATCATTAGTCGAAAAATATTGGCTAAGTGGAATGTTTCGAAAATCTGCATCAATGAAAAGTACTTTGCGGCTTTTGCTGATTTCACTGGCTAGGGCAGTTGCCAGGAGGGTTATTCCCGGCGCACCAGAACTTCCGGTCACAACAATAACTTTTTGCGCACTTTCTTGAATTTTAGGGCTGGCATGAGATGTCGAGATAACTGGCGTAGAAGTATGCATCATAGGAAGTCGCAATTGACCCCGAACTTTTTGCATAATTTCATGAGCAGTACTTGGAGTTCCATCCAAACAGATGAAACTCGTTGTGGTTGTGCTGTGCTTCATGATGAGATCGGTTGTAAATCCGGGTAGTTCGGTTGTGTAAACGATGACGGTACGCAGCTCAGTGGACCGTGTCGCAATGAATTCTGCCAAGGCACCAGCATCGAAGGCCCGAAAAATAATACTCCAACCTTGGGTAAAGAGAAGTTGAGATACATAATCTTCTAAGTCAGCATCCCCAACTGCAGTGATTACTTCGATTTGAGGTATTTCAGAGCGCATTTCTCACCACCACAATTCTTCCCATTTGTACTGCATCGGTAATATTCAAAACAACTTTCTGATCTACGCTAAAAAGCACAGTTACAACTCCTCCCATATTTTGCGATTGCGAGTCGACCTGTGCAACTCGAATTTTCGATGTAACTAAAGCTGTCGTGGCTTTCGGATCTTTGATGGGAATTGAATAAAGATCAACAAGGTCACCGGCTCTCAAATCAATGGGGAGATCACTTTTAGATATGCCGACAGGAATCTCCATTAAAGAATTGCCAGATGAGGATTTAGTAACGGCACTGACCGGTATGAGCTCACCTTGACCAATCGACTTAACAAGGAAACTTCCTACTAGCGAAGCTTTGCTAGAGAAATACTTTGGTGCTTGATTGCCTAAACTAACTTTCACAGCCTCTAAGTCACTTGTTTTAATCGCACTACCCGGGGAGAGTGAGAATTTTGCCCCCCACATCGATACTGAATTATCTGCTTGGCTCGCTAATGCAATTGCTGCGAGAAGTGAAATAAGAAGAATTCCTATTCCGATTATCTTTCTAGAATTTCTTTGAACAAGTGTTTGTAGATCAACCATAGGAGATGAATAACGAATATTAAAAGAATGTGAATCTCACTATCCACAGCCAGGCTTGAAGCTTTACGCCTCGTGAAATCTCATCCCTTTGGCTGAGGTGAGGGAACGAACTCACACCGCAGAATCCACCCATGAGCGAAGAAATAACATTAAGAAAAGCAATTTTACGTCCGGTCACTTTCCAATCAGGTAGTGAGTCCCAGCGAAGGTTTCATGATGGTTGGCACGAGCCACTTCTTGATCTTTTTTCCAGGCCCGTCACTTTCCCGCCAGTCGTCCCGTTGATTCCCAAGCTCTATCTCGTTCCGACGCCAGATTTACTTGAAGGAGAAGAGGCTGAGCCAGAAACGGCGCGAAGGCCATCACCACTTTCCGAACTTCCTGATCTTGAGGATTGGGTCGGAAAATATATTGTCAGTGTCATCGAGATTTATGGAGGTAAACGTCCACTTCAACAACTCGCGCGTTGGAGTCATAGGAATATCTACACCCAATTATCAAAAAATATTGGCACGTGGAAGCCGCTGCCTAAAATTCGAAAAATCTATATTTCACAACCACTAGAAGGAATCGCTGAGGTAACAGCTACCTTAAAATTTGATCAACGAGTGAGGTCTTTAGCTTTGCGCTTTGAAGGCGTAGATCATCGATGGTTGTGTACGCAACTTGAATTGATTTAAACTTTTAAGCCGCGCCGTGGCAACGCTTGTACTTTCGTCCCGATCCACATGGACACGGTGCATTACGAGAAGTACCACCAGATTCCGATGCGTTTCCATCTACGTCAGCAGCTGTGTAACGAAGTTGCTGCTCTTGTTTAGGTGGAGTTGCAAGACCCTTTGCTTCAATACCGTCGGATTGAACATTTACTTCTACGTGGAAAAGGAAGCCAATCATTTCTTCGGCAATTGAATCCATCATCGCCGAGAAAAGGTCGTAACCTTCACGTTGGTACTCAACTAGCGGATCACGCTGGGCCATAGCGCGCAGCCCAATACCTTCTTGGAGATAATCCATCTCATATAGGTGCTCGCGCCATTTACGGTCGAGAACCTGGAGCAAAACCTTGCGCTCAAGCTCGCGCATAACTTCAGAACCAAGTGCTTCTTCGCGGGCTACATATGCACCCTTGGCGTCGTCAACAACTCTGGTTAATAGGAAATCGTGGTCTAACCCAGCTTTGCCATTGACCTCTTCAACAAGTTTGTCGAATGTGAAAGAGATTGGATATAGGGCTTTGAGTGCAGTGTGCAAAGTATCAAGGTCCCAATCCTCTGCATACCCATCATTCGTTGCGCCAGCTACATATGCACTAACGGTTTCAACAAGAAATTCTTGAACCTGATCTTTAATATCGCGGCCCTCAAGTACTTCGCGACGTTCTCCATAAATTACTTCACGTTGGCGATTCATGACATCGTCATATTTCAGAACATTTTTACGCATTTCAAAGTTAAGTGATTCGACTTGTGTTTGAGCTGATCGAATTGCATTTGAGACCATTTTAGATTCAATCGGCATATCTTCTGGAAGGCCTGCAGCTCCGAGAAAGCGCTCAACTAGACCAGAATTAAATCGGCGCATCAAATCATCTTGGAGGGATAGATAGAAACGTGATTCTCCAGGGTCACCTTGACGTCCAGAACGGCCACGAAGCTGATTATCAATACGTCGTGATTCATGACGTTCAGTTCCCAAGACGTAGAGCCCGCCGAGAGCAACTACTTCTTCATGTTGCTTAGCAACAGCCGCTTTTTGCTTTTCAAGTTCAGGCGCCCATGCAGCTTCGTATTGTTCTGCTTCATCAACAGGACTAATTCCCCGTTGCTGGATTGCAAAGTCGGCCATAAATTCTGGATTTCCACCGAGCATGATGTCGGTACCGCGGCCCGCCATATTTGTGGAAACTGTTACTGCGCCGAGCGCACCCGCACGGGCAATAATCGATGCTTCACGTTCGTGATGTTTAGCGTTCAAAACTTCATGCGGAATACCTCTGCGCTTGAGGAGAGCTGAAAGTTCTTCAGACTTTTCAACGGAAACTGTTCCAATAAGAACTGGCTGACCTTTTTTATGGCGTTCAGAAATATCATTGGCAACAGCTTCGAATTTTCCAAGTTCAGTCTTGTAAATATAATCAGATTGATCAACTCGCTTTGAATTGCGATTTGTTGGGATCGGAATAACGCCTAGCTTATAAATCTGCATGAATTCAGAAGCCTCAGTCATGGCCGTACCGGTCATTCCACCGAGCTTCTTATACAAGCGGAAGTAGTTCTGGAGTGTAATTGTGGCAAGGGTTTGGTTCTCATCCTTGATTTCGATTCGTTCTTTGGCTTCCAGCGCCTGGTGCAAACCTTCTGAATAACGACGACCCGAAAGTACGCGGCCAGTGTGCTCATCAACAATCAATAGCTCACCGCTCATAACTACATAATCTTTATCCTTCTTAAAAAGTTCCTTGGCGCGAACAGCGTTATTGAGATAGCCGATCATAGGCGTATTTACAGATTCATAAAGATTTTCAATTCCGAGGAGTTGCTCAACCTTGGTAACACCTTCTTCGTGAATACCGATTGTGCGCTTCTTTTCATCAATTTCGTAATGAGTATCGCGAGTTAGTTTTTCAGCAATGATTGCAAACTCTTGATACCACTTTGTAGCCTTATCAGCTGGTCCACTAATGATTAAAGGAGTTCGCGCTTCGTCAATAAGAATTGAGTCCACTTCATCAACGATTGCATAGTTGTGCTCGCGTTGTACGCAATCTTCAAGGCTCCAAGCCATGTTGTCGCGAAGGTAGTCGAAACCAAATTCGTTATTTGTTCCATAAGTAATGTCGGCTGCGTATTGCTCGCGACGTTCAGCTGGAGACATATTTGAAAGGATTACGCCAACTTTAAGTCCGAGGAATCGGTGAATTCGACCCATCCACTCGCTATCGCGCTCGGCAAGGTAATCATTTGTTGTAACAATGTGAACACCTTTGCCAGTGAGGGCATTGAGGTAAGCAGGAAGAGTTGAGACAAGAGTCTTTCCTTCACCAGTACGCATTTCAGCAATATTGCCTTTGTGAAGAGCTGCGCCACCCATAAGTTGAACGTCGTAATGACGTTGTCCGAGTGTTCGCTTTGCTGCTTCACGAACTGTTGCAAATGCTTCAGGAAGAAGATCGTCAAGATCAGCTCCTTGTTCAAGGCGAGTGCGGAAAAGTTCTGTCTGGCCTCGAAGTGCTTCATCGCTAAGAGCCGAAATCTTTGTTTCAAAAGAGTTCGCTTCTGCTGCAATCTTCTCAAGAGCCTTGATGGCACGACCTTCGCCTGCACGAAGAATCTTGTCTAGAACTGACACTGGTCCTCTTTCTTTCTTTTACTCACTGATCAAGCTGATTAAGCTGATTAAGCCTCTTTGAAAGCTAGGTGCTAATCGTATTGGGTAAGTGGTGGGTAGCTATAC
>CAIMSI010000094.1 GCA_903844115.1 uncultured Actinomycetes bacterium | reverse complement strand
GGCTCTCCAGAAAGTTCACCAAGACCTTGCTTATTGCCCCATGGCAAATATTCCATTGCTTGATAAATTCCTTTGAACTCCCGGCCTGGAACGTTAATGTCACGCCAGTTTGTGGCACCAACAGCAAGAACAACAGCATCATATTTAGAACGCAATTCATCACCTGTGACGTCTACGCCAACGTTTACTCCTGCACGAAAGCGAGTTCCTTCTGCTTCCATCTGAGCAATACGACGGTCAACAATTGATTTCTCCATTTTAAATTCTGGAATTCCATAACGCATCAGTCCACCGATACGGGGCGCACGTTCATAAACTGCAACGGTGTGCCCTGCACGAGTAAGTTGTTGAGCAGCAGCTAAGCCAGCTGGCCCAGAACCAATAACAGCTACTGTCTTGCCAGTAAGACGATCTGGAGGGAGTGGCTTTACCAAACCATTTTCAAAAGCTTCTTCAATTGTCCTTAGTTCTACCTGCTTAATTGTGACTGCTTCGTCGTTAATAGCAACAACACATGCTGTTTCACAAGGCGCAGGACAAAGCCGCCCAGTAAATTCTGGGAAATTATTAGTCGCATGCAAGCGATCAATCGCCTCTGAACGCTCCCCGCGCCAAATCAAGTCATTCCACTCAGGAATGAGATTTCCAAGTGGGCAACCTTGATGGCAGAAAGGAATTCCACAATCCATGCACCGACCAGCTTGCTTTTGAAGCGCACCAAAATCTTGTTCTTCATAAACTTCTTTCCAGTCTTTAATGCGAACATCAACAGGGCGGCGCGTCGGAGTTTGACGCTCTGTTGTGAGAAAACCCTTTGGATCAGCCACGTGTTGCCTCCATTACAGCCTCATCGACATTAGCGCCATCTCGTTCCGCTCTCTCCATTGCTGCAAGTACTTTGGCATAATCTCGAGGCATAACCATTGAAATTCTCTTAGATTGGTTCTTCCAATCAGAAATAAGTTCATGAGCAACAACAGATCCAGTCTCTGCATGGAACTTAGAAATAATTTCATTGGCTTGCTTTGATCTGGCCTCGGTCATCTCTAATACGTCAACCATTTCAGGATTAACAAGGCGAGGATCCAAATCAAGAACGAATGCAACACCACCTGACATTCCTGCGCCAAAGTTGCGTCCGGTAGAACCAAGAACAATGGCCACGCCCCCAGTCATATATTCACACCCATGATCGCCAACGCCTTCAACAACAGCGATTGCCCCAGAGTTTCGAACACAGAAACGCTCTCCTACTATGCCTCGGATGAATATCTCACCACTTGTTGAGCCATAGCCAATAACGTTTCCAGCGATGACATTCTTATGTGATTCAAATGTTGCCTTCTCATCTGGACGCACGATGACGCGGCCTCCCGATAATCCCTTACCAACATAGTCATTAGTATCACCATAAAGACGCAGCGTTAATCCCTTTGGAATAAAGGCGCCTAGTGACTGTCCTGCTGATCCGTGGAATGAAATATCGATTGTGTTCTCTGGTAATCCCACTCCACCATACTTTCGAGTGATCTCTGCTCCAAGCATGGTGCCAACTGTGCGATTAACGTTGCGTACTGGAATTTCAAGTCGGACAGCTTCACCTTTCTCTAACGCAGCAGAAGAAAGCTCAATTAATTTATTATCAAGAGCGGCATCAAGACCATGGTTTTGAACGTCAGTGTTCTTGCGATCTCCTGCAAATAAAGGTGCTTTAAGGAGTGGGGCAAGATCTAGTCCACTTGCCTTCCAATGTTGAATAGCATCTTTTGTATCAAGAATTTCAACTTGGCCCACTGCTTCTTCGATAGTTCTAAAGCCAAGTTTTGCAAGCCATTCTCGAACTTCTTCTGCAATATATTCAAAGAAGGTCTCGACAAACTCAGGTTTACCAGAGAAGCGTTTACGCAATTCTGGGTTTTGTGTGGCAACGCCAACTGGGCATGTATCTAGATGACATACACGCATCATGACGCAGCCTGAGACAACAAGAGGAGCGGTTGCAAAACCAAATTCTTCTGCTCCAAGTAGTGCAGCAATAACTACATCACGACCTGTCTTCATCTGTCCATCAACTTGAACGACAATACGATCGCGTAGGCCATTGAGCATAAGTGTCTGTTGCGTTTCAGCAAGACCAAGTTCCCATGGAGCGCCTGCATGCTTCAGTGATGTAAGCGGAGATGCACCCGTTCCACCATCGTGGCCTGAAATTAAAACAACATCAGCATGTGCTTTTGAAACACCAGCGGCAACTGTTCCAACGCCCACTTCTGCAACAAGTTTCACATGAACGCGAGCATTCTTGTTTGCATTCTTTAAATCATGAATGAGCTGTGCTAAATCTTCAATCGAGTAAATATCATGATGAGGAGGAGGAGAGATGAGCCCAACACCAGGAGTTGAATAACGAACTTGAGCAATCCATGGGTAAACCTTGTTGCC
>CAIMSI010000093.1 GCA_903844115.1 uncultured Actinomycetes bacterium | reverse complement strand
CCAATCAAGCTTTAATTTTGGCACTAGGCAAACCTGGCGACAAGGTTGCAATTTCCAGAACCGCTCATCGCTCCGTTTTAAGTGCGCTAGTTCTCAGCGGACTTGAACCTATTTGGATCTTTCCTGAAGTCGATTCTGCAACTGGCGTTCCTACCGGAATTCCACTTTCAGAAATCGAACGAGTTGCTGAATTGAATCCAATTGCAATCTTGCTGACAGAACCCGGATATCTTGGAACTATTTCTGACCTTGCTCCCATCATCGAAAAAGCTCACTCCAAGAAAATTGCTGTAGTGATAGATGCTGCTTGGGGTGCGCATTTTGGTTTTGGAAAAGCTGTACCGAGCCATGCAATCGCACTCGGAGCCGACGCGGTTGTAACGAGTGTTCATAAAAATTTACCAGGATATAGCGCAGCGGCTCTACTTCTCGTTCAAGGAAATCTCATAAGCCGAGAGCGATTGAATCAAAGCTTTGAAACAACTCACACCACTTCACCTGCAGGCGCTCCACTCGCCTCTATCGATGCATCTCGTGCATTGCTTCAAGTTCGCGGTGCGCAACTTCTCGAAGACCTTGTCACACTTGTTATTAAATTTAAATCAGATGTAGAGAACGCACTTGGGCAAAAAGTGTTCCTTGCGCCAACTGATTTTGCGCCGGGGCGTTTTGACGCAAGCAAACTTGTCCTTCAAACCGCAAGCATCGGAGTTTCTGGAGTCGATCTTGAAAACGCTTTACAGCAAAGAGGAATTCGCGTCGAGATGGCCGACCGTGACACAGTCGTCTTCTTAGCAACGCTTGCTGATACAAAAGAAGATTTTGCCATACTCACAAGCGCCGTTATTGATTCGCTTTTGACATTGCGTGGAGAAGCGCGTCAAGTAAAGGTTTCATTGAGCTGGTCAGTAAAGCCAGAACAAGTAATAACGCCGCGTGAGGCATACTTCGCAGAAACAGTACTTGTGAATCGCAGCCTTGCCGTAGGCAGGATTAGCGCAGATTTAATTGCTCCCTATCCCCCAGGTGTTGCCGTTCTAGCACCAGGAGAGCGAATAACAGAAACCATTCTTGAGGGGTTAATCGCTACGCAAGCCGATGGTGTGCGAATTGCCTATGCAACAGATCCATCACTTCAAAACTTTAGAGTGGTGAAGTAAAACTACTTTCCAAGTGCTTTAAGTACTTGCTGCGCATGGTCTGTTGGGTGATTTGTGTAAGCCTTGACCCAGCGTTCAATCGTAAAAGTTCCAGATTCGCTGTGCTCGCCAGAATTTTGAAGTTGTTCAGGAGTAAGTCTGCTCAAAATCACTAAAGATGATGCGCGCACTGCACGTAATACATCAAGTGAAATCTCAATTGGAAGTTCACGATATCCAAGCGTTGCACTCTCTGCCCACTTACCTTCGTCGTATCCCTGGATAGCAGATCCGGGTTCAGCAACAAGGCGACGCAGGCGTGCATAGGATTGCGCTTCGCTATCTGCAAGGTGATGCACTACCTGGCGCGGTGTCCATCCTTCGCCATCATTCTTATCTAAATCGCTCTCTTTGATTCCATCGATAATGCGGAAAAATTCATTTGTTGCCGCTTCGTATGCTTTGGCTAATTCTGCAATTGTCATAACGTGAGTGTACCTAAGAAATAAGGGTCCCCGTAAGATCATGGAGAGCTGAATACACAGCATCTACCGACCAAGAAGGCTCCTGTGGCTTGGCGAGATTATTTAATCCATCTTCACTGAGGAATTTCTTTAGCTTTTCTGGAATTGTGGCTTTGCCTGGATTTGGGTTACCCAGATCCAACCACTTCCAATGACCGTCGGGTCCGACAATCGTTACCAAATCAGAATGGCTCATGTCATATCCGGAAGGTTTGCCGGTCTGCCAGTCCAAAGGTAGAGCTGCTTTTTCTTTAGCGCTAAATTCCATACGCATAGCCGGAGCTCCGAAATAAGTCCACAAAGTTTTGAGGTTAGCTTCGCTGCCAGATGCAAGAGTGAAATTAGTATCGCTATACATAGCACGATAGGCCGCAAGTCTGGATGGAATATCCCTGCCCGCATCAACTGAAATCTCTACTACCTTCACTTTATCTTTGAGTGAAGAATTTGCTACCGCGTCCCCAACCGTGCGCATATTTGCTGTCGTCATTGGGCAAATCTCTTGGCATGAAGTTAAGAAATTTGTAATCACAAGGTATTGACCCTTAAGTGATCCCAAAGTAAATGCCTTCCCATCTTGATCTACCAATTGCAAGGCCAGCACATCCGCAGGGATTGTTTCATCAAGGTATGAACCGCCGCCTGCCGCGGCAGACCCAGGCATCACCTTGGTGGAAGAGTTCTGACTCATTCCAGTTGGAGCTTTCGCCGTACCGCAGGCACTCAAAAGCAAAACACTGCATGTGATAAAACTGAATGTCTTAATTTTCACGAGAAATCCTATTTTGACGGTAGATAGACAAATG
>CAIMSI010000092.1 GCA_903844115.1 uncultured Actinomycetes bacterium | reverse complement strand
ATTTGTTATCGGCGCATCAAATCGTTTTGCTCACGCAGCTGCGGTTGCAGTCGCTGAAGCACCAGCAAAGGCTTATAACCCGCTATTTATTTATGGTGAATCTGGATTAGGTAAAACCCACTTACTACACGCTATTGGGGCCTACGCAAAAGAGTTATATGGCAATGTACGCGTGAAATATGTATCTTCAGAAGAGTTCACCAACGATTTTATTAACTCTATCCGCGACGACAAGGCATCGGCTTTTCAAAAGCGATATCGCGATCTGGATATTTTGCTTGTTGATGATATTCAATTCTTGGAAAATAAAGAGCGGACTCAAGAAGAGTTCTTCCATACATTCAACACTTTATACAACGCTAATAAGCAGATTGTTATCTCAAGTGATCGCCCTCCAAAGCAATTAACAACTTTGGAAGACCGACTTCGTTCTCGCTTCGAGTGGGGTTTGATTACCGATATTCAACCTCCGGAACTTGAAACACGTATTGCTATTCTTCGTAAAAAAGCTGCTCAAGATAAGTTGAATGCTCCTGATGATGTTTTGGAATATATTGCTTCTAAAATCAGTTCAAATATCCGCGAACTTGAGGGCGCCCTTATTCGTGTTACAGCTTTCGCCTCTTTAAACCGCCAGCCAGTTGATTTAGGTTTGGCTGAAATAGTTTTGAAGGATTTGATCCCCAATGAGGTTGGTCCACAGATCACTTCTTCCACGATCATGGCCCAAACAGCCAGCTACTTCAGTTTAAGTTTGGATGACTTGTGTGGCACTAGCCGAAGCCGGGTTTTGGTAAACGCTCGTCAGATTGCCATGTATTTGTGTCGTGAGTTGACCGAGCTGTCTTTGCCTAAAATCGGTGAAACCTTCGGGGGGCGCGATCACACGACCGTGATGCATGCCGACCGCAAGATCCGCCAATTAATGGCTGAGCGCCGATCGATTTACAACCAAGTTAATGAGCTCACAACCAGAATCAAGCAACAGACTAAAAATTAACTGGAATTAAACGAAATTGAGTTTTTGATAACGAAGTACCCCCAGGTTGGGGGTAACTTGTGGATAACTGTGGATAACACAGGGATTTATGAGGATAAGTAAGAGGAGTTAGAAGAGGGGTTAAGGAAAAAGGTAGGGGAAGGTTGGTTAAGGAGACTTACCCACACACTTACCCACAGATGTAGAAAGGGGGTTGGAAGCCTCTGACCTGCATTTTCACCCTTATCCACAAGAAATGTCAGTAGTTACTACGAATATCTATATATAAGAGAATTACTTGTTAATAAAGAGAACCGCCGAGGAGATGAAAATGAAATTTATTGTTGAACGTGAAGAGCTAGTAGATGCCGTTAATTGGGTTGCCCGTAGTTTGTCGACCCGACCAATTAAAACCGAGCTACTTGGAATCATGATTGATGTAGACACCTCAATCACACTTACAGGGTCTGATTTAGAAACCTCTACTAAAGCAATCCTTAAAGCAGATATCACCTCCAAAGGAAAAGTTTTAGTTCCAGGCCGGCTATTGGCTGAAATAGCAAGATCTCTTCCTAACAAACCTATTTCTTTTGTCTTAGATGGAACTCGTGTATTAGTAACAGCAGGTTCTGCGAAGTTCACACTTCCAACACTTTCAGTTTCTGAATACCCAACACTTCCAGAACTTCCAGAAACCGCAGGCCTTATTGCTAGCGATGTTTTTGCTAGCGCTGTTAATCAAGTGGCAGTAGCAGCTGGACGAGATGACTCACTACCAACACTTACCGGTGTTCACATTGAGATTAACAAAAACCACATCACTCTTGCAGCAACAGACCGCTACCGTTTAGCGGTTCGCGAACTTTCATGGCAAGCAAAAAACACAGATATCGAATCAACAACACTTGTGCGAGCTCGCACACTTACCGACGCAGCAAAATCTTTAACTGCCTCAGATCAAGTCACTATTGCTTTATCTCCAACAACTTCACACGAGCGTCTTGTTGGTTTTGTTTCAGAATTAAAAACAATGACCTCGCGAACACTAGATGGAACATTCCCACCTTTTAAACATCTTCTTCCATCTGAGTCCTCATCACATGCAATCGTTGATGTTGCAACCCTTTTAGATTCTGTTCGACGAGTAGCATTAGTGACAGACAAAACTGTTCCACTTCGTTTAAATTTTGATAACAACAAACTCCAACTTGAAGCCGGCGCTGGAGAAGATGCCCAAGCAACAGAAGAGTTAGATATCCAATACACAGGCGAAGCAATCAACATTGCCTTCAACCCTCAATATTTAACAGATGGATTACAAGCACTCAACACCCCATTTGTGCAGTTTGATTTCACAGGAGCCAGCAAGCCTGCAGTTTTATCCGGGAAACACGAAGCCAATGGCGCGAAGGATGAAAGCTACAAGTACCTATTGATGCCGATGCGTTATAGCTCTTAATGTGGATCAATCACCTTTCGTTAAAAAACTTCCGCTCATACGATGAGTTGGAGTTATCACTAGAACCTGGAGTCACGATATTTCTAGGACGAAACGGTGAAGGTAAAACCAATATTGTCGAATCACTTTTGTATTTAGCTTTTCTCTCCTCACATCGCACAGCCAACGATCAACCATTAGTAAAACTAGGAAACCAATCCGCATATGTGCGGGCTAAAGCTCAAAACCCCGAGCGAGAAATATTAGTAGAGCTTGAAATTAATGCAGAAAAAGCAAATAGAGCGCGGATAAATCAAAACCCTGTTCGCAGCCAAAAAGAGTTATATGGGATTGTCCAAGCGGTGTACTTCTCACCAGAAGATCTCGATCTTGTTCGAGGAGACCCATCAGGGCGCCGACGATTTACCGACGAACTTCTTACTTTAAGAAGCCCTCGTCTTGCTGGAGTTATTAACGATTACGAACGCGCACTTAAACAACGAAACTCGCTTTTAAAATCCAGAAGTAGTTATGCCTCACTTGCCTCATGGGACCAGCAAGTAGCCGAATTCGGTGGCGAATTAATTGCTGCACGCATAAAAACACTAGGCGATTTTGAGCCTATTTTTACTGAAGTGTATAAAGAAATTAGTAAAGAGAAAGCCGCTCTAATAAACTATAAATGCAGTATTGATAATCCCACCGAAAACGCCGCGGAAAATACTGAAAAAATATTACTTAAAATGGCTGATATTAAAACCCAAGAAATTGATCGAGGACTCACTTTGGTTGGGCCACACCGCGATGATTTATTATTAGTTCTCGGTGATCATTTTGTTAAAGGCTACGCCAGTCACGGCGAATCGTGGTCGATTGCACTTTCATTAAAATTAGCAACTTATCAATTACTGCAAAACGAAGGCGCTAAACCCATTTTGATTCTCGATGATGTATTTTCTGAACTCGACGAAGAGCGACGCAATCACATGATTGCACTCGCAAATTCAGCAGAGCAAACATTTATCACAGTGGCTGTGCAAACAGATTTACCCCCAAACCTTTCTGGAACAACCTATCAAGTAAAAAGCGGATCGGTTAAGTTGGTTAGTTTGGCAAACAATGAAACATGATTTAGCGCGCGAGCTTTATAAAACTTGGAGAAATAATTCCAAACGCTCTAAAAATAATCCAACAGATGAGGTGCGTGAACGTGTTGAAGATCCACAAAAACTCAACACAGTTCTTAACGATCTAATAACAGCGCGCGACTGGAAACAAGGAATTGCAGAAGGAACGCTTTTTACTGACTGGGTTAAAGTTGTCGGCGATGAAGTTGCTCAACATGCAACTCCCATTACTTTGATCGATGGACTTTTAACGATCCAAACTTCATCAACAGCATGGGCCACACAATTAACAGCGATGGCGCCCTCGCTCTTAAAACAAATATCAGGCTCAGCCCCAGGCGCCCTTGTGGAGTCCTTGTCGATTATCGGGCCCAACGCCCCGAGCTGGAAAAAAGGTTTACGAACGATTAAAAATCACCGTGGGCCAAGAGATACCTACGGATAAGCGCGTTTTGCTTGCCTAATCCTGCTCCTAGCCCCGATTTTGGCTATTCCATATCCCGTTTAACCACTAGGATTTGACCTATAAACCAGCCAATTCGTGCCAGGTTTGATTTACAGCGATTTTTCTATTTACTGAGTAGGGGTAAAGGCTTGTGGTTGAAAAAACTTACGACGCTAGCGCAATCACGGTCCTAGAGGGCCTTGATGCCGTTCGTAAACGCCCAGGCATGTATATCGGCTCCACAGGCGAGCGAGGCCTTCACCACCTTGTCTACGAGGTCGTAGACAACTCTGTAGATGAAGCAATGGCTGGTTACGCCAGCGAGATCAACGTAACTCTTCAAGCTGATGGCGGCGTCCGCGTCATCGACAACGGGCGAGGGATCCCCGTCGACATGCACCCAGTTGAAAAGAAACCCGCCCTTGAAATCGTACTGACGGTTTTGCACGCCGGTGGAAAGTTTGGCGACGGCGGCTATTCAGTATCAGGTGGCCTACATGGAGTTGGTATTTCAGTTGTTAACGCTTTATCAATTCGTTTAGATGTTGAAGTACAACGCGATGGATTTTTTTGGACTCAAGATTACAAATTGGGTGTTCCACAAAAGCCAGTTACAAAAGGCGCAGCGACAAACAACACCGGTACCACCGTAACCTTTTATCCATCATCTGAAATATTTGAAACAACAGACTTTTCATTTGAAACACTCTCAACACGTTTTCGTGAAATGGCATTTCTTAACAAAGGTTTGATCCTCACACTGACAGATGAGCGCCAAGGCCATGTTGATGAAACCGGAAACCCAGTAGCCGTCCGCTATCACTACGAAGGCGGCATTATTGATTTCGTAAAACACCTCAACACCACAAAAGGTGAATTCCACAAATCCATCATCGCTTTTGAAGCAGAAGACAAAAAGCAGAAAATAGCCCTTGAAATAGCAATGCAGTGGAATGATGGATTTACCGAATCTGTGTATACCTTTGCAAACACCATTAATACCCAAGAGGGCGGAACCCACGAAGAAGGTTTCCGAACCGCACTCACATCGATTGTAAATAAGTTTGGTGAAGAGTGGGGTTTTATCCGCAAGAAGGAAGATCGCCTTACCGGCGATGATGTTCGTGAAGGTTTAACGGCAATTGTCTCTCTTAAAATCGGCGAGCCACAATTTGAAGGCCAAACAAAAACAAAGCTTGGCAACACTGAAGCAAAATCCTTTACACAAAAAGCAATGAATGAAAAACTCACAGCTTGGTTTGAATCAAATCCAACTGAAGGCAAAGAAGTAGTCCGTAAATCAATTGATGCCGCTGCCGCACGCGTAGCCGCACGCAAAGCACGAGATCTTTCACGAAGCCGCAAAGGTTTACTTGAAGGCCGTGGAATGCCAGGAAAACTTGCAGATTGCCAATGGACAGATCCAGAAAAGTGCGAGCTTTATATTGTCGAAGGTGATTCTGCTGGCGGCTCAACAAAAGGTGGCCGCGACAGTAGAAATCAAGCAGTTCTACCTATCCGCGGAAAAATTCTAAATGTTGAGAAGGCACGCATTGATCGCGTACTTCAAAACAATGAGGTCCAATCTTTAATTACAGCGCTCGGTACAGGAATCCACGATGATTTTGATGTCGCAAAGTTGCGCTACCACAAAATTATTTTGATGGCCGATGCTGACGTGGACGGACAGCACATCCGCACATTGTTGCTCACTCTTCTCTTCCGTTTTATGCGCCCACTTATTGAAGGCGGCTTTGTTTATTTCGCACAACCTCCTTTGTATAAATTGAAATGGGGCGGTAAAGAGCCTGTCGAATATGCGTTTAGCGATAGAGAACGCGACGGCATGATCAAAATAGGTTTAGAAGCAGGAAAGCGCCTTCCAAAAGATGACGGTATCCAACGCTTCAAAGGTTTAGGTGAAATGCCTGCTAAAGAATTGTGGGACACCACAATGGATCCAGAACATCGCGTTCTAATTCGCGTAACCCTAGATGACGCTGTCGCAGCCGATGATCTCTTCTCTGTTCTTATGGGAGAAGATGTCGAACTTCGACGTAACTTTATTCAACGAAATGCAAAAGACGTTAGGTTCTTAGATATCTAATGGACAAAAAGATTCCTGCTGTTCAAACTACCGACGCTAACGGTCACGACAGAATTGAAACTGTTGACCTACAAGTGGAGATGGCGCGTTCATATCTTGACTACGCGATGTCGGTCATTGTTGGAAGAGCGCTCCCTGATATTCGCGACGGATTAAAACCAGTTCACCGCCGTGTTCTTTATGCGATGTATGACGCTGGATATCGCCCTGATAAGGGTTACTACAAATCTTCTCGTATCGTCGGTGATGTCATGGGTAATTACCACCCACATGGCGACGGTGCTATTTATGACGCAGTAGTTCGTTTGGCTCAATTCTGGTCACTTCGCTACCCACTCATTGATGGAAACGGAAATTTTGGTAGCCCAGGTAATGATCCAGCTGCAGCGATGCGTTACACCGAAGCTCGCCTTGCTCCACTTGCAATGGAGATGATGCGCGATATCGATGAAGACACTGTTGATTTCATTCCTAACTACGACGGTCGATCACAAGAACCAACCGTGCTTCCTTCTCGTTTTCCAAATCTTCTTGTAAATGGTTCTGCTGGAATCGCAGTGGGTATGGCTACAAACATTCCCCCACATAACCTTGGTGAAGTCGTTGCTGCAACCTGTTGGGCGCTAGAAAACCCAGATGCCACACCAGAGGAAACTCTGGCTAAAGCTATGAGTTTTGTAAAAGGACCAGACTTCCCAACAAAAGCTTTGATCGTAGGACGAGAAGGAATCGAAGCGGCATATCGCACAGGCCGCGGTTCAGTCATTATGCGATCTGTTATCGAAATCGAAGAAATCAACAAGCGCACTTGTTTGGTAGTTACCGAACTTCCATACCAGGTAAACCCAGACAACCTAGCGCTCAAAATTGCCGATCTTGTTAAAGATGGAAAAATCAAAGGAATCGCGGATGTGCGCGATGAAGGAAATGAACGCCTAGGACAGCGCCTGGTTATTGTCTTGCGTAATGACGCAACTCCAAAGGTTGTCATTAATAATCTTTATAAACATACCCAACTTCAGGATTCATTTGGCGCAAACATGTTGGCACTCGTCGACGGAGTTCCACGAACCCTTCGCCTAGATGAATTCATTCGTTATTACATCGATCATCAGGTCGAGGTCATTGTCCGCCGCACAAAATATCGTTTGGCAGCGCGCGAGCAACGTGCCCACATTCTCAACGGTTACCTCAAAGCACTCGATGCTTTGGACGCCGTAATCGCATTAATCCGCGCTTCCAAAACTCCAGAAGAAGCCCGTACTGGATTAATGAAGCTTCTTGATGTCGATGAAGTACAAGCAAATGCAATTTTAGATATGCAATTGCGTCGTATTGCAGCCTTGGAACGCCAAAAAATCAACGATGAATACAATGAATTAACGGCTGAAATCAAAGAACTCAACACGATTCTTTCAAGTGAAGCTAAACAGCGCGAAATTATTAAAGTTGAATTACAAGAACTAGCAGAAAAGCACGGCAATGAGCGCCGCACACAAATAATTGTAGGCGACACAGATATGTCTGTTGAAGACCTAATCCCTAACCAGGAAGTGGTTGTCACCATTACACGCGGCGGATACAGCAAGCGCACACTTGCAGATCTTTACCGTGCCCAACGCCGCGGCGGTAAGGGTGTAAAAGGCGCAGCCCTTAAGCAAGATGATTTTGTCGAGCATTTCTTCACCGCATCCACCCATGATTGGTTGTTGTTCTTCACAAATAAAGGCCGGGTATATCGCGCCAAAGTTCACGAACTTCCAGATGCCGGGCGCGATGCGCGCGGGCAACATGTAGCGAATCTTTTGGAATTCAAACCAAATGAATCAATCGCACAAGTTATCGCTATTAGCGATTACGCGTCCCATCCATACATCGTCATTGCAACTCGTTCTGGCATGGTAAAGAAGTCGCCACTTCCTGAATATGACAGCCCTCGCTCGGGTGGCCTTATTGCAATTAATCTTAAAAATGATGATGAAGTTGTTTCAGCTTCACTTGTGAGTGAAAAAGATGAACTACTTTTGGTTTCACGAAAAGGAATGTCACTTCGCTTTGCAGCCAGTGAAGATTCAATTCGATCAATGGGGCGCTCAACATCTGGCGTTATAGGAATGAAATTCCGAGCCGAAGACGAATTGCTTACAATGGCAGCAGTCAGCGGAACTTCGCAAGATCAATTTGTTTTCACGGCAACTGATGGTGGATATGCAAAACGCACAAGCCTTGATGAATATCGTCAACAAGGTCGCGGCGGCATTGGTGTGAAAGCAGCAAAAATTGATGAAGGATCTCGCGGCGTATTAGTCGGCGCAATGATTGTTCAACCAAAAGATGAAATTCTTGCAATTACATCTGGCGGAACAGTGATGAGAACTCCAATCGATGAAGTTCGTGAAACGACCCGAGATACCCTCGGAGTGCGCTTGGTAAACCTAGGTGAAGGCATCACAGTGGTCTCTATTGCATTGGTAAAAGAGGAGTAATTCCGGTATTTTGCGCCTGCGCGCATAAGTCGGGTAACCTAACGCCTCTTGTCCGCATTGGTCTTTAACCAGACTAATGAGAATAAGGGCCTATAGCTCAGCCTGGTTAGAGCGCTTCCCTGATAAGGAAGAGGTCCGTGGTTCAAGTCCACGTAGGCCCACGTAAGAGAAGCAACACAAGCAACAAAAGCAAGACAAGTTCTAAAAAGAAGTACAGTACGGCGGTTCCAAAATTAAATACCGTTTCACAACGGGGACTTAGCTCAGTTGGTAGAGCACCTGCTTTGCAAGCAGGGGGTCAGGGGTTCGACCCCCCTAGTCTCCACAGTTAACCCGCTAACAAATATGTTGGCGGGTTTTTTATTTCCAACACCGACCCACAATCAGTAGTTTACAAATTCCTGAATGTATTGATTTTCGACCAAAAAATAGTGGGTGTGGATACGAAACCGTACAAGTGAGCATTAATTGCGACCGTAGCGGATGCGAAATAGAAACTACCTAACACTTCTCATCACGACCGCCGCTATCATCATATTTTTAACTACACAATCAACATTCGCCCAACCTAGTTCAGTCACAACAAAAGAAGCTGTTCCAAAAGTTTGTCGTCTTGCCGTCGATGACGCACACATTTCAACCTCAATGTATAAAAATACAAAGTTAAAGTATCTGAAAATTAACGCAAGATCTGAATGTCATCACTATCAATCGGCAGTCCAAATTTTGATAAAAATTTACAAAGTCGATCCAAAAAAAGGGGACATTTTGATGCGGCCATTTGATAATCGCAAAGGCTCAAAATCAGGATATACCGTAGAAATGAACGATGCCAAAATACTTTGCGTAAACAACAAGCCGACCAAATATTACGGAGTGGCTACGGCTCATGTCGTTATTCCTGGGTTTGGCGTTTTTGACCGGACAGCCCAGTCTTTAAATTACCCCACGCTGTCATGTGGAACTTAAGTAGACTTACCCCAGTCAAGGAATGGGGTCCAGGTGAATATAGAAAATATAGAAGAAGTTTTCTTCGATTACATCCTCTCCGGCCTGATAATCCACGAGAAGAAAGACTATAAAAAACTAGCAAAGAAATTACTAAAGCGTAAAAATATCACCGTCAATAGTTATTACGTCAGCTCTTTGTATACGTATAACAACGGCACCGTTCATTTAAAGGCAAAACTTAAAGATTCAACCGAATACCAACACCACATATCCCATCCGATTTCCAGCAATAAGCGAGCAGAAGTTCAAAATTGTGTTTATGACCTAGCTTGGCTGGACGCTCATGTGCTCAAATACCTCAATCTTCAAGAACAACCTCAAAAAGAACTAGAAGATTAGAACTAGGTTGTGTATCAACACTGCCAAAGGTGGCAAATTAGCGCAATTCACCTTTTTTCGGAATAATTCGAGCCATGACACAAGCAACCCTTCACACATCAGCCGGCGACATCGTCGTAGAACTTTTCGAAAACCATGCACCCAAAACTGTTGCCAACTTTGTTGAACTCGCAACCGGTGCACGTGAATGGGTAAACCCAAACACTGGCGAGAAGACAACCGCAAATCTTTATGACGGAACAGTTTTTCACCGCGTCATCTCTAATTTTATGATCCAAGGTGGAGATCCACTAGGAACTGGCACCGGCGGACCTGGTTACCGGTTCGCAGATGAGTTCCACCCAGAACTTAACTTTGATCGCCCATATCTTCTTGCAATGGCTAACTCAGGACCAGGAACAAACGGCTCACAATTCTTTATCACCGTTACAGAGACCGCCTGGCTTAACCGCAAGCACTCAATCTTTGGTGAAGTACAAGATGCTGCATCACAAAAGATTGTTGATGCGATTGCTACGACTAAAACTGGTGCGGGAGATCGTCCGGTTCAAGCAATCAAAATTAATTCTGTAACTATCGCCTAACAAGGCACAAACGTGAAACAAAAGAATTCACTCACAACATATTTAATAATTGTTATTTGTGGTTTCTATTTCACAGCCCAGTATTACCCAAACATCCTGCATTTAAGCTTGCCACTCCAACAAGAGCTATTCCTTATCAAGAGTGCTTACTTTCCAGATGGCCAATTGCACGGTGTTGATCACGGTGAATATTGGCGCTTGATTACAGTTGCGCTAACTCACGGATCAATCACGCATTTACTATTTAATATGTTGGCGATGTGGCAACTTGGCACCATCATCGAGCAGATTTATGGCAAGACTAAATACATAATCATCATGTTAGGTGCGCTCCTTGCAGGCTCAGCAGCCTCATATTTCTTCAACCCCAGCAATGTCCCAGCGGTGGGCGCATCAGGCATGATCTTCGGCCTCTTTGCAGCGCTGCTTGTAACAAGTCGTAAACACGGAATTGATTACAAAAATGTAATTGGTGTAATTGTCATCAACTTACTTATTACCTTCTTAGTACCGAATATTGATTGGCATGCACACGTCGGCGGTCTACTAGGTGGTGCGCTAACTACTTATTTAGTTCGAACTTTTAACCGTCCGCAAAAGCGCTTGGGCAACATCTAAAACCTCAACATCAGCGCCACGGCCATTCATGCCGTCACCAATCATCACGCGGCAAAACGGACAACCCACTGCAACCTCTTGAACTCCAGTAGCAATAGCTTCATCCACGCGATTCATATTAATTTGGCTGCCGAGTTTTTCTTCTTGCCACATACGGCCACCACCAGCACCACAACAAAATGAGCGTTCTTTATTGCGAGGCATCTCAGTAATTGTTACGCCTGTAGATTCCAACAATTCGCGAGGAGGCTGATAAATCTGATTATGCCGGCCAAGATAACAAGGGTCGTGATAAGTGATCGATTTTGAAGTAGTCGGAGGAACAGGAATCAATTTCTTCGTCTTCACCAATTCATTAAGCAATTGCGTATGGTGCATTGTTTCCAACTCATAACCTTGTTGCCCATAATCACGCCCGATGGTTGTGAAGCAATGAGGACAGGTAACAACTACTTTCTTTACCCCACGATTGGCAAAGACTTCTTTAAAAGTTTCAATATTTTCACGGGCCAGAATTTGATACAAAAATTCATTTCCAGCACGCCTTGCCGGATCACCCGTGCAAGTTTCGCGCTTTCCAAGCACACCAAAGGAAACCCCAGCCATATGCATTAACTCAGCAACAGCCTTTGTTGTTTTCTTTGCGCGCTCCTCATACGCACCGGCGCATCCAACCCAAAACAAATACTCAACATCATCTGGGATTTGCCCTTCAATAACACGGACAGGAAAATCGCATTCTGCAATCCACGCATCGCGATCATTGCGATTAGCACCCCAAGGATTGCCAGCCTTCTCCAAATTGCGGAAAGTTGCGCCTAACTCAGTAGGAAATTCACTCTCTACCAAAACTTGGTAGCGGCGCATATTCATAATGTGATCAACATGTTCGATATCAACCGGGCATTCCTGCACACATGCGCCACATGAAGTACACGACCACAAAACATCACTTGATATCACCGAACTCATCGGCGCATCAGATTCAACTTTTGTCAGCGCATGATCACGCATCGCCATAATCAACAACTTTGGCGACAAAGGTTTATCTGTATGCCAAGTTGGACATTGGGATTGGCAGCGACCACATTCGGTACAGCTGGCCATATCCAGCAAGCCCTTCCAAGAAATATCGGCAGCCTTACCAATGCCAAACACATCGTCCTCAGAAGGATCTTCAAAATTAATTGGCTTGCCATGTGAGAGCATCTCTGGAAGTGCGCCAAGAGAAGGACGTTTATCTGGATTGCGTTGGAAGAAAATATTGAACGGCGCCAAGAAGCGGTGCCAGGCAACTCCCATAGTCAAATTAAGTGCAATGACAATAAACCAGGCCATCGATACAAATATCTTGATTGCAGCTGCCCACATGATGACGCGCTCATTGTGACTAAATTGCAATATGAATACACAGGCAACAACAGCAAGAATCGTAAGCTCTACATACAATCCTCGCCATGTAACCGATCCAAGAAAGCGGTTCTTTCGTCCTTTACGGAACCACATATTCCAAAAGCGAACTTTCATTAAAACAATGATTCCAACGCCCGTTAAACCAGCAATTCCTACAACAAATCCGCGGTAAACAATCCAATTACCAATTAGCGGTAATCGAAATGAAGGACTAATGACTTCACCATAAGCCTGCACAAGTGAACCAAACAACGTCACAAAGCCGACCATGACAAACCAGTGAGCAATTCCTGAAGGTGTAAATCGCGTCATCTTTGTATGAGAAAGAATCTCATGTGTCATCCACGCAAAACGTCGGCCTTTATTGTTAGAGCGAGTTGGATCGGCCTGGCCGCGATTAATTAACGCATAGATCTCACGCGCTTTAACCGCAAAAAGTAGAAGCGCCACAAGGGTTACAGCGTAGGAAGTGGCTACAAGGAAGGCCTTCATATAAGTAGCGTACGCGAAAGAAGCAACGTCGTCCCTCGTTTACGGCAAAAGAAAACTATAGTTACAGCATGGAAAACCCTCAGGTGGTTGGACGCAATCTCGCACTCGAACTTGTTCGCGTTACAGAGACAGCAGCCCAAGCCGCTGCTAGGTGGGTAGGCAAAGGCGATAAGAACGCGGCGGATCAAGCAGCAGTGGATGCGATGCGCGAGATGATTCAAACCGTTGATATGCGCGGAGTCGTTGTTATTGGCGAAGGTGAAAAAGATGAAGCACCTATGTTGTTTAACGGCGAGAAAGTTGGCAACGGGGATGGTCCTGAATGTGATGTGGCCGTAGACCCCATCGATGGAACTTCTTTGACTGCAAAAGGAATTAATAATGCCCTTAGCGTTATTGCCCTGGCTAATCGCGGCGCCATGTTGGACGCATCATCTGTTTTTTATATGAAGAAAATTATTACAGGCGAAGAAGGTGCATCGGTTATTGACATAACCGCGCCTACATCGGAAAACATTCGCCGCGTTGCAAAGGCAAAAGGGATTGCTGTTGAAGATATGACAATCATTGTTTTAGACCGCCCGCGCCATGATCAACTCGCGAAAGAAATCCGCGAGACTGGGGCCCGAATCAAATTCATTAGTGACGGCGACATTGCTGGCGCAATCTTGGCAGCCCGTCCCAATACTGGCGCCGATATGTTGATGGGAATTGGTGGATCTCCAGAAGGTGTTATTGCAGCATGTGCTATGAAATGTTTGGGAGGGGCAATCCAAGCCCAACTCCAACCGATGACGCCAGAAGAGATAGAAGCTGCACAGCAAGCAGGGTTGGACGTTAATAGAATTTACACAACCAATGACCTGGTCCGAGGAGAAGATGTTTTCGTAGCAGCCACCGGAATCACAGACGGTGAACTCCTGCGAGGCATTCGCTACCACCCCCATCACGCCAGTTCTCATTCGCTGGTCATGCGCGGGCGCACCCGCACCATTCGGATGATCGAGTCCGAACACCCCCTTCATTAACACCAGCCAAAACCCAGCCAGCCCCCGCCCGGGAATAGATCCCACGCTCCCTCTGTTATGTAGATAACTCACAGTTGAGCCGCCTCGACTCAAGGTTTTGACCGTAGGCGACTCAAGTGCGAGAATTCAGGCCTAGCCCCCGCCTTTCCCAATAGGGGCTTTCTAAGAGAAAGCAAGAAGGAGTAAGAAAAATGGCAAGAGCAGTAGGAATCGATTTAGGAACCACAAACAGTTGCGTCAGCGTTCTTGAGGGTGGCGAACCATCAGTAATCGCCAACGCCGAGGGTGCGCGCACAACGCCTTCAATTGTGGCATTCGCCAAGAACGGTGAAGTTCTTGTCGGTGAAGTTGCCAAGCGTCAATCAGTAACAAACGTTGATCGCACTATTCGATCAGTAAAGCGTCACATGGGCGAAGCATGGACAGTTGATATTGATGGAAAGAAATACACACCACAAGAAATTAGCGCGCGTATCTTGATGAAACTCAAGCGCGATGCCGAAGCATTCCTTGGCGACACAGTCAGCGACGCAGTTATTACTGTGCCTGCTTATTTCAATGACGCACAACGTCAAGCAACAAAAGAAGCCGGTGAAATTGCTGGACTCAATGTGCTTCGTATCGTTAACGAGCCAACAGCTGCTGCGCTCGCTTACGGACTTGATAAGGGCGACAAAGAACAAACAATTTTGGTCTTCGACCTCGGCGGTGGAACATTCGACGTTTCACTTCTTGAAATTGGCGACGGTGTTGTAGAAGTTAAAGCAACATCCGGTGATAACCACCTAGGTGGAGATGACTGGGATCAGGCACTCGTTGATTTCTTGGTAAAGACATTTGGATCAAAGAATGGTATTGATCTCACAAAAGACAAGATGGCAATGCAACGTATTCGTGAAGCTTCAGAAAAAGCTAAGATCGAATTGTCAGCATCTGCTTCTACTTCAATCAATCTTCCATACATCACAGTTGATTCTGAAAAGAATCCATTGTTCTTGGATGAGACAATTACACGAGCACAATTCCAATCAATGACAGCAGATCTTCTTGAGCGTACAAAGAAGCCTTTCCAGACTGTTCTTAAGGATGCCGGAATTCCAATTGCCGATATTGATCATGTTGTACTTGTTGGTGGATCAACTCGTATGCCAGCAGTTGTGGATCTTGTCCGCGAACTTACTGGTGGAAAAGAACCTAATAAGGGCGTAAATCCTGATGAAGTTGTTGCGGTTGGCGCAGCGCTTCAAGCTGGTGTTCTCAAGGGTGAAGTTAAAGATGTACTTCTTCTCGATGTAACACCACTTTCTCTTGGTATTGAAACCAAGGGCGGAGTGATGACAAAGCTCATCGAAAAGAACACAACAATCCCTACAAAGCGTTCTGAAATCTTCACAACAGCTGATGACAATCAGCCAGCAGTGCAGATCCAAGCTTTCCAAGGCGAGCGTGAAATGGCTTCTTACAACAAGCGCCTAGGTATGTTCGAACTCACTGGAATTGCTCCAGCACCACGTGGCGTTCCACAAATCGAAGTTACATTCGATATCGACGCTAACGGAATCGTGCATGTCACCGCGAAGGATCTTGGAACTGGTAAATCTCAGTCCATGACCATCACAGGCGGATCAGCACTTTCAAAGGAAGATATCGAGCGCATGGTTAAAGATGCCGAATCACATGCTGAAGAAGATAAGCAGCGCCGTGAAGAAGCAGATATCCGTAACGCCGGTGACTCACTTGCTTACACAACAGAGAAGTTCATTAAGGATAACGATGAGAAGTTATCGACTCCTGAAAACGCTGAAAAGAAAGCTGAAGTTGAAACAGCTCTTGCTGATTTAAAGAAGCTTCTTGAAGGCGCAGACTTCGCTGGCATCAAGAGTGCAACAGAGAAGGTTTCGACCTTGTCACAAGAACTTGGCGCTGCTTTGTATGCATCAGCTGATGCAACTGCAAACGCTGCCGCTGGGTCAGAAAAGCACGATGGTGTTGATGAAGCTGAGGTTGTTGAAGAGTAATGAGTGAATCTAAGAATCCTGTAGAAGGGAGCTCCGAAGAGGAGCTCTCTGCTGCAGTTGATGAAGCGTTAGCTGCTATCGAAACTGATCCTGTTGCTTCCCTGACAGAAGATCTTCAAAGACTTACAGCTGAATACGCGAATTACCGCAAGCGTGTCGATCGTGATCGCATAATTGATCGCGAACTTTCATTCGCGCTAATCATGACTGAGCTTCTTCCTATACTCGATAACATCGAGCGCGCAGAAGAGCACGGGGAGTTAACTGGTGGCTTTAAAGCAGTTGCCGATCAACTCCTAGCCGTCACAGAAAAAATCGGATTAACAAAGTTTTCAGATATCAACGTTGCCTTTGACCCACAAGTCCATGAAGCGTTGATGCACGAGACTTCTCCTGATGTAAAAGAAACATCTGTCATTAAAGTTTTGCAACCTGGATATAAATTCAAAGAGAGAGTGATTCGCCCTGCTCGCGTAGCAGTCGCTGATCCCGAATAAGAAACTATAAAAAATGGCAGCCAAGGATCTCTACGAGAAAGACCTATACGCGATCCTTGGCGTCAAAAAATCAGATAACGCTGATGCTGTAAAAAAGCAGTATCGCAAAATGGCCCGCCAGCTTCATCCCGATAAAACTAAAGGCGATAAGAAACTTGAAGAGAAGTTCAAGGATGTTTCTGAGGCTTATGAAGTATTAAGTGATGATAAAAAGCGCGCCGAATACGATGAGATGCGCGATGCACTTAAGTCCGGCCGTATGCCGCGTGGTGGCTTCCAGCAACCGGGTGGATTTCCACAAGGCGGCTTTCAAGGCGGCGGAGATTTCAACGACATCTTCGGTGACTTGTTCGGCGGCGGCAGAGGCCGCGGTCCTCGCCGGGGACAAGATCTACAAACACAAACAACAATCTCTTTTCGCGATTCTGTATACGGCAGTGAAATCACAATTCGCACCGGTGTAGACCCATTTACAACGCGCATTCCTGCTGGCATTAAAGATGGGGCAAAAATTAAACTTAAGGGACGCGGGGCACCAGGAGATGGTGGACCCGGTGATTTGTTTATTGTTGTTAACGTGACACCACACGCACTATTCAAGCGCGAAGAAAATAATTTACTTATGACTCTGCCCGTCACATTTACTGAAGCAGCGCTAGGTGCGGATATCACAGTTCCGACAATGAGTGGTGAAGATGTAAAAGTACGTTTGGCCCCAGGAACACCAAACGGAAAAAAACTAAAGATTAAAGGCCAAGGCATCAACCGTAATCACGAGCAAGGTGATTTGATTCTTACTATCGATGTCCAAGTTCCACAACGTGTGGATGCTAAAGCAAAACAAGCACTTGAAGATTTTGCGGAAGCAACAAAAGAATTCGATCCGCGCGCAGAACTTAAACAAAGGTCTCAAGCATGACAAATATTTCTAACGAGGACGAGAATCAAATCTCAGCCGATGAAGCAGTTTATGTAATTTCTATTGCCTCTGAGTTATCAGGAATGCACCCGCAAACTCTTCGTCAATACGATCGCTTGGGGCTTGTCACACCAGGTCGCGCTTCTGGTCGCGGACGCCGCTATTCATTGCGCGATATTGCTTCCCTTCGAAATATTCAACGCCTTGTCGGTGAAGGTGTAAACCTTGCAGGAATCAAACGCATCATGGAGCTGGAAAGTGCTGTAGCGAATATGGCAATCGAAGTAGCAAAACTTCGCACAGAAGTTGATGCGCTCATCGAAGCTAATCCACCTAAAGCACTTGTAAAACGCACACAACAGACCATCGTCGTATATCCAAAAGAGTAGAGGCTAGGATTCACACATGACTTCACGCGATAATCTCAAAGAGCAGATACTTAAAAAGGCCGTGGTTCATGGCAAAGTTATTCTCTCGTCGGGCAAAGAAGCAGATTATTACGTGGACCTTCGCCGCATCACACTCGATAGTGAAGCAGCCCCACTTGTTGGGGAAGTAATGCTCGAAGTTACAAAAGATTGGGATTATGAAGCAGTTGGCGGATTAACACTTGGCGCAGATCCAGTTGCCACAGCAATGATGCACGTTGCATCTCGCCAAGGCCGCAAACTCGATGCCTTCGTAGTTCGCAAAGCAGAAAAAGCCCACGGATTACAACGCCGCATTGAAGGACCAGATGTCAAAGGAAAGCGCGTCCTCGCCGTTGAAGATACTTCAACCACGGGCGGATCAGTTATGACGGCAGTAGAAGCACTTCTCGAAGCAGGCGCAATCGTTGTTGGCGTAGCCACAATTGTTGAAAGAGGCGCAGCGCCATTACTTAAAGAAAACAACCTTGAATATAAATTTGCTTATTCACTCACCGACCTCGGTCTTTAATTTTCAGTCCTAGGAAAGGTGCTTGCGCGTACGCCATTCTTTGATGACTTCCCACGCGATTGGAGCCACTGAGACAACAACAATCACGGCAACAATCGGAACAATGTATTGATCAACAGAACCCTTCAGGCTCTCACCAATCCAATACCCGCCCCAAATAAATCCTTCCGTCCACACGAGGGCGCTCACCACATTCCACATAAAGAACTTCTTGTGAGGCATCTCTAAAATACCTGCCACCGGATTTACCAGGTGACGCACAACTGGAATAAAACGGCCAAGGAAAATCATCTTGCCGTATCCATATTTAGCCATCCACTTTTCCATGGAGCGAAGACGAGATGGATTGAAATATTTAGAATCTTCCTTTTGGAATAACTTCACGCCGTACTTAATTCCAAGCCAATGACCGAGTTGGGATCCAGCAATCGCAAACAGCGGAGCCCCGATTGCCAGCGCAGGCATCGAAATCTTGAGGTGGATAGCCGTTCCAGTTCCCGACGCCGCGACCCCAGCAATAAAGAGGAGTGAATCCCCAGGTAGGCCAAGAACCAACGGAAGCCCAGTCTCCAGGAAGAGAATTGCAAAAATGCCGGCTAAGCCGAACGTATTAATCGCCCCTTGGGCTGTCCAAATATTCATTGGTCATATCGTACCGGGCTCGCTCTAAAAAACTAGACTGTACGAATCATGAGAAGCATGCGTAGGCGGGGCTCCATTGTGAGCGCCCTGATTATCACGATGGCACTCGTATACGCCGTACCTTCGCAAGCAACCTCGCCTATCGCAAAATTCCAACAGCAGAAATTAAATTGGGAATCTTGCGGAGATAATTTGCAGTGCACAACATTTAAAGTGCCCATGGATTACAACGCGATTGATGCAAACACATTCACTCTTTACGTATCACGATACCTAGCAACCGATAAGAAAAATCGCATCGGAACACTTTTTGTTAATCCTGGTGGCCCGGGTGGTTCGGCTGTTGATTATGCTCAAGCGGCAACACAAGTTGTTTCCACAGCCATCACATCGCGCTATGACATTCTTGGTTTTGATCCGCGAGGTGTCGGCCAATCTCAACCTACGCGCTGCCTTACAGATAAAGAAGAAGATACATACATCGCCACCGACACTACGGTTTATACAAAAAATGATTTAAATACATTGCTCTCACAAGCGAAATATTTCGCGGCTGCGTGTGCGAAAAATGCTGGCCCAAAAATTGGTCATTACGGATCTGTTGAAGCGGCAAAGGATATGGAGTTGCTCAGGGGCCTATTGAAAGAACCCAAACTCAATTATCTTGGCAAGAGTTACGGCTCATTTCTCGGGACACTTTACGCAGCCCTCTACCCAACAAAAGTTGGAAAGTTTGTTCTAGACGGAGCCATTGATCCGAACGCAACAAATGCCGAGCAAAATCTTATTCAAGCAACAGCATTTGAAAACGCCCTCATTGACTTCACTAAAAAATATAAAACATATTCACAAAAAGATATCCTGAAATTTCTTAATTCACTTCACGTCAAACCACTCACACTCCCCAACGGGCGGAAATTAACCTCTTCGGTCGCTATTGTTGGAATTGCAGCAACTTTGTACGACAACAAAACCGGTTGGCAAGATCTTGCAACGGCCCTGAGCGCGGCCATTAAAGATGGTAACCCACGTCCACTTTTTGAATTGGCTGATTCCTATAACTCTCGCGACGCTGCAGGCCATTACACAAACGAAAACGACATCTCCCAAGTCATCGGCTGTCTTGATTTGGCGGAAAATCGCACCGTTGCTCAAATGACAATAGATGGCGCGCAATTGAAAAAAGTTGCACCAATCTTTGGACCATATTTAACATACGCAGGTTTGGCGTGTAAATATTGGAAACACAAACAACCAGTAAAACCAGCAATGACAAAGATTCAGACAACACCAATCATCATTATCGGAGTTACCAAAGATCCAGCGACTCCATACGCGTGGGCGGGCAAGCTGGCCACTATCTTTACTGGAAGCACCTTAATCACATTTAATGGAGAAGGTCATACTGGACATAACCGTGGAAACAAATGCGTGGATTCAATCGTAGATAATTATTTGCTTACCGGGAAAGCTGGTTCATCAACCACTTGCTCGAGTTAAGCCCACCAACATATTTGTGCAATAAAAAACCCCGCCAATTTCTTAGCGGGGTATTTTTATTTAATGATTAACGCTCAGCGGCGCCTGAAATGAATTCTTCAGTCTTGACGCGAGCTTGGTCATCAGTGAATTGAACTGGTGGAGTCTTCATGAAGTATGAAGATGGAGAAGTAAGTGGTCCACCGATTCCGCGGTCCATTGCAAGCTTTGCGCAACGAACAGCGTCAATGATTACACCAGCTGAGTTTGGCGAATCCCAAACTTCGAGCTTGTATTCAAGGTTCAAAGGAACGTCACCAAAAGCACGGCCCTCGAGGCGAACATATGCCCACTTGCGATCATCAAGCCATGGGATGTAATCAGAAGGTCCGATGTGAACATTCTTTTCGCCCATGTCGTAATCGATTTGAGACGTTACAGAACCAGTCTTTGAGATTTTCTTTGACTCAAGGCGATCGCGTTCCAACATGTTCTTAAAGTCCATGTTTCCGCCAACATTGAGCTGAAGTGTGCGATCCAAGTGCACTCCACGATCGCGGAAAAGGTGAGCAAGTACGCGGTGGGTGATAGTCGCACCAACCTGTGACTTGATGTCATCTCCGACGATTGGAAGGTTTGCATCTGTGAACTTCTTTGCCCACACAGGGTCAGAAGCGATAAATACAGGAAGAGCGTTAACGAAACCTACGCCCGCATCAAGTGCGCATTGTGCGTAGAACTTTGCTGCATCTTCAGATCCAACAGGAAGGTAGCAAACAAGTACATCAACCTTGCGTTCCTTAAGAACAGCAACGATATCTACCGGAGCCTCTGTTGATTCAGTGATGGTCTCGCGGTAGTAACGGCCAAGACCGTCAAGTGTTGTTCCGCGTTGTACCTTTACGTTGTACTGAGGAACTGTCGCAAATTTAATGGTGTTGTTTTCACTCGCCCAGATTGCATCAGCAAGATCAAGACCGACCTTCTTGGAATCAACGTCGAAAGCAGCAACGAAGTTAACGTCGCGCACGTGATATCCACCAAGGACAGTATGCATGAGGCCAGGGATCTCATCCGTTGGTGATGCATCTTTGTAGTAAGTAACGCCTTGAACGAGTGAGTTCGCGCAGTTACCCACGCCAACGATCGCAACGCGGATCTCTTTATTATTGGTCACGCAGATTTCCTTTCGATCTTTATCATGTCTTGCAACCAAGCGATTTCTCGATCGGCAGCATCCAAAGAATGACGGCGCCATTCAGTGAGGTACTTATCTTTTCCACCTGCTGTTTCCTGTGAACTTTCAAGATCTGAACGAAGCAGCGCTGACTTTTCAGTCAGGCGGCGTAGGCGACCTTCAAGAATGCGAAGACGACTACCGACAGGTGTTGGTCCAAAGAAAGCAAAGCGAATTTCAAAATTCTCGTCGTCCCACGTTTGTGGATCGGTGAGCGTTACAGAAGATTCAAATTTAGTTTTACCGGCGCCCGTGATTGCATAAACAATTCGCTTGCGACGAGAGCGTCCGACCGGGTTTTCACTTTCCATCTCTTGAATCGTTCCGCCCTCCAACATTCGATGAAGTTGGGGATAGAGAACAGAGAAGGCCAAACCACGAAAAGGTCCGAAGATGGTCATGATCCGCTTGCGCAGCTCATACCCATGCAAAGGCCCCTGAGCCAAGAGCCCGAGGATGGCGAATTCGAGGGTTTCACTCTTAGAGCGCACTCAAAACCACCTTTCCTTCCCTTGCTGCTTGGATGAGGCGCATATATCGAATATATCGAATATATCGAATATATGCCTTTTCCGATATATCGAATCGTTACGTAACCCTACCGGGCAGCCAGCCAGATTTCAAAATCGGCCCGCCTGCAAACTCACATACCTATTTATTGTAAAAAGCCCCGCCCAGCCCCTAACCTATGCAGGTCGCACGTGACCGGCCTGGCCACTAGAGAAGCAGGCTCGTACTTAATCTAGAAAAACGGAACTCATTGAGGAGTCTTTCCACGTGTTCAACACCTTAACTCGCTTAAAAGCTGAAACCAGCGCGGTCCAAGTGACCGGCACAAATCTGATCTACGTATACGTAGTCCTCGGCATCGCTCTCATCGCCCTGGCAATTGCCTGGGGCCTTCGCGCTCAAGTCCTTTCACACGATGAAGGAACTGAGAAGATGAAGGAGATCGCCAGCGCGGTACAAGAAGGCGCAGCTGCCTATCTCAACCGCCAATTCAAAACACTTTCCTACTTCGTCGCAATCGTCTTCGTGGTTCTCTTCGCCCTGCCTGGCGCAGCAGATATCCGAATCGGTCGATCAATCTTCTTCCTCGTCGGCGCAGGATTCTCCGCTTTCGTTGGTTACAACGGTATGTGGCTCGCAGTTCGTGCAAACGTGCGCGTTGCTGAAGCCGCTCGTCAAAAGAGCGCAGAACGCGCAGTCAAGATTGCTTTCCGTACAGGTGGCGTTGTCGGCATGACAACAGTTGGCCTTGGACTTCTTGGCGCAGGAATCGTTGTCGTTATCTACCGCGAGAACGCACCATCTGTTCTTGAAGGTTTCGGTTTCGGCGCGGCAATGCTTGCAATGTTTATGCGCGTTGGTGGAGGTATCTTCACAAAGGCTGCTGACGTCGGCGCGGACCTCGTCGGTAAAGTTGAAAAAAATATTCCAGAAGATGACCCACGTAACGCTGCAACAATTGCAGATAACGTGGGAGATAACGTTGGTGACTGCGCCGGTATGGCAGCAGACCTATTTGAAAGCTACGCAGTAACACTTGTCGCAGCTTTGATCCTCGGTAAAGCAGGATTTGGTAACGCTGGTTTGATTTTCCCATTGATCGTTCCTGCAATCGGAATCGTCACCGCAATCATCGGTATCTTCATTACTCGCCTGCGTTCTACAGACCGTAGCGCAATGCAAGCAATCAACCGCTCATTCTTCCTCTCTGCAATCATCAGCGCAGTATTGGTCGGATTCGCAACATATTCTTACTTGCCTAATTCAATGAAGCTTCTTGAAGGATTAGATCCAGCAGCAGCAACAAACGTCAATCCACGCGTACTCGCGCTCGGCGCAGTATTGATTGGTATTGCACTCGCTGCCGCAATTCAAGTTCTCACCGGCTTCTTCACTGAAGTTGGCAAGCGCCCAGTAAACGATGTCGCTGCATCCTCTAAGACAGGCGCCGCAACAGTCATTCTGGCTGGTATCTCCGTAGGCTTTGAATCAGCAGTATTTTCCGCCATGCTCATCGCTGGTGGCGTTCTTGCTGCATACCTCCTCGGACAAGGCTCCATCGTCCTATCTCTCTTCGCAGTATCACTTGCTGGAACAGGCCTTCTCACAACAGTAGGCGTGATAGTTGCAATGGATACCTTCGGACCTATCTCTGATAACGCACAAGGCATTGCTGAAATGTCTGGCGATGTTAAGGGTGAAGGCGCAACAATCCTTACAGGACTCGACGCTGTTGGTAACACAACAAAGGCGATTACTAAAGGTATTGCGATCGCAACAGCAGTATTAGCCGCAACAGCGCTGTTCGGCGCATTCACCGAAGCAATCGTGAAGGCTGTAAAAGATTCAGGTGTAACAACAGCTGATCTTCAATTCCAAGGAATCCTCGACGTTGCAAACCCACGCAACCTCGTCGGTCTTATCCTTGGCGCTGCAGTTGTCTTTATGTTCTCTGGACTTGCAATCAACGCAGTAAGCAGAGCAGCAGGCGCAGTTGTCGTTGAAGTTCGTCGCCAATTTGAAAAGCATCCTGGAATCATGAAGGGCACAGAAAAGCCTGAGTACGGCCTAGTCGTTGACATCTGCACACGCGATTCACTTCGTGAACTTGCAACACCAGGACTGCTCGCAGTCATGGCACCAATTGCAGTTGGCTTTGGTCTTGGCGTAGGCGCACTCGGTGCATATCTTGCCGGCGCAATCGGCACAGGAACACTGATGGCCGTATTCCTCTCTAACTCTGGTGGAGCATGGGATAACGCAAAGAAGATGATCGAAGATGGACACCACGGCGGAAAGGGAAGCGATTCCCACCACGCAACAATCGTCGGTGACACTGTCGGAGATCCATTCAAAGACACCGCTGGTCCAGCAATCAACCCACTCATCAAGGTCATGAACCTTGTTGCAGTTTTGATTACCCCAGCAATCGTCAGCTTCGCACTCGGTGGTCACTCAACCATCAACCACGCAATCGCAACCGTCGCAGCGCTTCTCATCATCGCTCAAATGGTTCGCGCGCGTCGCGCAGCTACCGCCATCGCCTAACAACACAAAACAAAATAGAAAGTAGTAATTAGACCCAATGGCAACAGCTAAGAAAGCGGCTAAGAAAGTAGCCAAAAAAGCTGTTGCCAAACGGTCGTCAAAGAAGAAGTTCCAAACAGCAGATTCCGCCCCACGCATCCTGTCTGCTGCAGGCAAGAAGCTAGTCATCGTCGAATCCCCAGCAAAAGCACGCAAAATAAGCGGCTATCTAGGCGATGAGTACGTCGTAGACGCCTCCGTCGGTCACATCCGAGATCTCCCACAACGCGCCGCCGATATCCCCGCCGAATACAAAAAGATCGCCTGGGCTAAAGAAGGCGTCAACATCGAAGAAGATTTCGCACCACTTTATGTCATCAACCCCGACAAAAAGAAAAAAGTCGCCGAACTCAAAGCGCTCATGAAAGATGCCACCGAACTTATCCTCGCAACCGATGAGGACCGCGAAGGTGAAGCAATCGCTTGGCACCTCATGGAAGTACTACGCCCAAAAATTCCAGTCAGAAGAATGGTCTTCAATGAAATTACTGAAGAAGCAATTAAACGCGCAGCAAATGAAACTCGCGATCTCGATTACAAACTCGTCGACGCCCAAGAAACACGAAGAGTATTAGACAGACTTTATGGCTATCGCCTCTCTCCCGTTCTCTGGAAGAAAGTCATGCCCCGCATCTCGGCAGGACGAGTTCAATCAGTAGCCACAAGATTAATTGTCGAGCGCGAACGCGAACGCATGGCCTTCATATCAAGTAGCTGGTGGGATCTCACAGCAGAGACCGACAAAAACTTCACCGCACGATTGATAAGCCTGGATGGCAAACGCGTCGCACAAACAAATGATTTTGATTCAAACGGCGGATTCAAAGAGAGTAAAGATTCAAACAACATTCTTCTTCTGGATGAAACAGAAGCAAAAAAGCTAACGGATGAGCTAAAAGGTGAACAACTAAAAGTAATTAGCACCGAAGAATCACCACGCACAGAAAAACCAAAAGCCCCATTCACTACATCCACTCTCCAACAAGATGCAGGATCAAGATTAGGTTGGGGAGCCCAGATAACGATGCGCGTAGCGCAACGTCTTTATGAAAACGGCTACATCACTTACATGCGTACCGACTCGGTCAACCTCGGCCAAAGCGCAATACAAACTGCACGCGAGACAGCCACAAAGCTTTACGGCAAGGAATACATCCCATCATCACCAAGAATTTATGAAGGCAAATCAAAGAACGCACAAGAAGCCCATGAAGCAATCAGGCCTGCTGGTGATCACTTCCGTACACCCGGAGAATTAGCCCCAGAACTTTCCCGAGATGAATTCGCTCTCTATGACCTAATCTGGAAGCGCACCGTCGCCTCACAAATGTCAGACGCCAAAAAGCAACAAATGCGCGTTGATTTCACTGCAAAAACACTCGACGACAAAGAAGCAATATTTAGAGCCAATGGCTCCGTAATAACATTCCCAGGCTTTCTCGCAGCTTATGAAGATATCGAAACAGAAGACAGTAACAAAGATGAAGAAAACGAGAGCAAGAAACTCCCACCAATGAAGCAAGGTGACACCATCAACGTCACCGAGTACACATGTGAAGGCCACGGCACAAAACCACCAGCACGTTACACAGAACCAACTCTCGTTAAAAAACTAGAAGAGCTAGGTATCGGCCGCCCCTCCACATTCGCATCCATCATGTCGACCATCCAAGACCGCGGATACGTGACAAAACGTGGACGCGCACTAGTACCGACATTTTTAGCCTTCTCTGTAACAGGATTACTAGAGCAACACTTCTCCAAGCTCGTCGATTACGAATTCACTGCATCAATGGAAGAAGCTCTCGACAAGATTGCTAACGGGACAGAGGAACGTGTTCAATGGCTTACAAAATTCTTCTACGGCCACGATGACCAACCCGGCCTTGAATATCTCGCACAAGACCTTGGCACTATCGATGCCCAACAAATCAACACAATGAAATTAAGCGATGACATCGAAATAAGAGTCGGCCGCTTCGGTGCCTACGTCCAACAAGGCGAAGGTGATGCAAGAAAGTTTGCCAACGTTCCCGAAAATATCGCCCCCGATGAACTGACGCTACAACTAGCAATAGAACTCCTCGCTAAACCATCAGGTGAACGTGAACTTGGCACACACCCAGAAACACAATTACCACTACTAGCAAAGTCGGGCCGCTTCGGTCCCTACGTGACAGAAGTATTCCCAGAACCAGAACTAGTTCCCGATAAAAAAACAGGTGAACTTAAAAAACCCCGCAAGAAGAAAGATGCCCCTAAACCAAAAACAGCGTCACTTCTTTCAACAATGGACCTTGACACCATCACTCTCGATGATGCACTAAAACTTATGTCTCTACCAAGAACTCTTGGTGATTACGACGTAGTTCCCATCACCGTACAAAACGGTCGTTATGGTCCCTACATGACCCACGGCACCGACAGCCGAACTCTCACTTCTGAAGATCAGCTCTTCACCATAACTCTTGAAGAAGCCATCGAGCTCTACAAACAACCTAAAGTGCGCCGCCGTGGAGCTCCAAAACCACCATTAAAAGAACTTGGCGTCGATCCCGCTACCGGCAAAAACATCATCATTAAGGATGGTCGTTTTGGCATGTACATCACCGATGGCGAAACAAACGCAACCTTGCGTCGCGGCGATACCGTGGAATTTATGACGTTGGAGCGTGGGCTGGAGTTATTGGCTGGTAGAAGAGCCTGGGAAGCGGAGAACGCTTAATTCTTTACTCGCGCCCCACAAAATCATCAACAACCTTTTCAATATAATCCATCATTTCTCGAGTGATAGTTGGGGAAACTCCAACGAAGAACACTTTTCCAAGGACGTCAGAAGCGTTTGGATACTTCCTCCAATCACCGTATTGGGTGTAAGCAGGCTGCATCAGAATATTTCCGGCGAAATAATTGCGAGTCTGAACTCGATTATTTTCCAGATGACTTACAAGTTTCCGTTTTAGATTGCTAGTTTCACAAACTATTGGGGCACCAAACCAAGAACAATGGGCCTCGTCTAATTCTTGCACCACATGACAACCAGAAATTTTTGCGAAAATCTCATTGATTCTGGTTTTATTTTGATTACGAAGTAAATCAATTTCCTCAAATTTTTCGAGTTGTACTAAACCAATGGCACCCTGTAAATCTAGTGGTTTAAGATTGTAGCCAACATTCTCAAAAACATACTTGTGATCTACGGCAACATCACAATTTGGAATCCATTCACTAAAACGATTTTTACAAGTTCCATCTTTCAGTAAATTCTGCTTGCCCACGCAATAACACGCCCGACCCCACCACGCAAAACTTCGAGCCAGTTTTACAACTTCTTCAATATTGCTTGAAACCATCCCACCTTCCATTGTTGTAATGTGATGTGCAGGATAGAATGAACAAGAAGCAGCCACACCATATTCTGTTAGGTATTTGCCTTTCCATTTACTTCCTAATGAGTCACAATTGTCGTTAATAAGCTGAAGATTGTGCCTTTCTGTAATTGTTAATAATCCATCAACATCGTAAGGATTTCCAAGAACCGGAGATGAAAATACTGCGCGCGTCTTGGGTGATATTAGATTCTCGATTAAATTCAGGTCCCAATTCAAGTCATGCCAGCTTATATCAACAAAAACTGGCGTCAAATTATTTTGTATAATTGCACTTATTGTCGTTGGAAATCCAACAACGGAAACAATAATTTCATCGCCATCCTGCCAGCCAAAATACTTTTTTAGTGCGGCAATCATTACGAGATTCGCAGAACTCCCAGAATTCACCATCAGAGAATCTTCAAAACCAAAATACTTAGAAAATCTTCGTTCAAATTTGTTGACGGCTGCACCAGAAGTCAGCCACTGGCCTTTAATCAGTGACTCAATTGCAACACTAACTTCTCTACTATCCCAGTACGGTCCAGAATAATAAACACTGTCCTTTTCAGGATCAAAACCTGTTTTACGGTTTGCCATGTAAGGAAACAAGTTTTCATCCTGATCGCCGAGTTCTGCCAAGAAATTTGAAATTCTATTTTCGATGGTCATAATTTGGATATTTCCTCGCTGATAGGGTACTTAATCTTAAATCCCAACGATTCTAGCTTTGTAGTATCCAGCCAAGAATCCTGTACTTGAACGATTTTGTGAAATTCTGGCGTTGGAATTGGTCCTCATTTCTTTCTTAGTTTGGCCACTCATCTATGCGCTGTCGACATTGAAACATATAAAAGCCAACGATTATAATCCTCGGTATTTTTTGCCATTAGTGAGCGTTGCATTTGTAATTCATTTGTCCTTACTTTTAAAGCTGGAATTGGATTTTGAGCCCAAATTAAAAGAAAAACTTCTGATGGTAAGTAAAATTAGATTTGGGAAAAGAGGATTGCTATTGGTATTGATCGGGGCGATTTCACTCAACTTTCTTTCTTTTCGTGCTCAAGCACGAGTATTCCCTGAAGCAAGTCCTCACAGACAAATAGATAAATATGCATTCCAATTGATGCCCAACCCCGACTTCATAGCAGGCGACTATTGGTCGAGTTGGCCAATGAAGCTTTACATTTCTGATTTCATTAATCTACCGATTTTAGGTTACAGAATGGAAGATCAATATCTATTTACACATAAGCAGAAAAGCATGTTGGACCGACGATTGAGCTCTAATTCGAAGGGAATATGTTTTGGGCCGATTTCAGAATGTGGTAGATACTTAGACTTAGCGAGAACTCATCTACAGTTACCCTTTAATGAAAATATGTCTTTACGTTCATTCTCAAATGTTACATATTTGGGAACTGAAATACATCTTGTGGAAATTATTCGGGATACAAAGTCGCGTAGGTGTTGGTCTGGCGGCACGCTTCCAACTCTGATTGGGCAAAAAGTCCCTGGCGCAACGTCGGTATTAGCCCCGAAAGGGAAAGCAGGGTTTTTAACCTATGGACCATACATCGGGGTTACAAAAGGACGATATAAGTACACACTTTACTTTAGGAGTTATGGAAAGCGACTGCAAAAGGTTGGGAGCTACGATGTTATGAATGGAAATGTTCCCCCTAGCGAAAATTTTCCTTTAATGGGAAGCGACGGAAATAATTCAAAACTGCAATTTGAGTTCGATATGAATTCGGGAGGTAAGAATCAATCGGTTGAGTCGCAATTTAGGGTCGTGTCCAACGGGTTGGAAAACTTGGAGATTATGCAGGTATGCCTTGAAAAAGTGTAATTTGTAAAATCCGATTTTCGATACATTTAAGATTTTGGCCTATGGAAGATTAACGCAGTTGATAGAATCTCTCTTCCGTAGATTTCGATTCTTATGTGTGGTTTTTCAGCCCAAGGTTCCCTGACGACGTATTTTTCTGACACACCCCTATATTTAGTAGGTAACTCAATATTTGAAACAGAAAAACCCTTTGCCCTTGCCCTTCCAATTACCTCGTTAAGATCCTTCAGTTTGTAAAAATTAAGTGTAGACGACTCATATTTATCTTTAAAACTAGATGCGTCCAATTCTGTTGTATGTAGGGCGATTCCGCCGGGCTTCAACAACTTTAAGGAATTTTCTATAAAATCAAGCCCGGCTTGATACCCCCCGATATGGCCAAGACTGCAAGAAGACCACACAAAGTCAAATTGATTGGAATATTCGGCTGGGAGAATATTCATGTCTAAATTTCTAAATCGTAGATGCTCGGCAAACTCTTTGGCCGAAGCAATCCCTCTCAAATTCAATTCTTCATAGTTATCAGCTAGCTCTCCGGTATTTTTCCACTGTGAAGCTATTTCCCCGTCTAAATAATCAGTAGCAATCACGTCAAATCCTAGCTGAATCAGCGCGGCTGGTATCGGCTCTCTCCCAACACCAAATCCAATTGCATACCTCCTCGTACCATCATAAATCGGAACGGAATTTGCCGCTTCCATAATTGCGTACTGTTGGAATTGTTTATTATGCAGAGTTGGTTTTTCTTTAAGTAAATTCATCCATGCAAAAAAGTTGTCTTCCTTAAATCGAGCTTCCGAAATAACTTCCGACCGCCAATCGCCTCTTGATTTGAGTCCGTTTTCAAATTTAATGGAAAACTTTTCAACCGGCACTAAATCTTCAAGTTTTAGCTTTTCAAATCTTGCAACGCTTCTAAACAACAAACGAGAAAGGATCCGTTCTTTGATGAAGTAAACTGGTTGCCTAAGAAGTCTCAAAATAATATAAATTTTTCGAATCGATTGCGCCAAATGCCATGATTTAGATTTCTTTAAAGTTGATAGCTCGGTTTGAGCGTACTCAAGGCGCATTTTCAGATCAAGTATTGTCTCGACATTGAAAGCCGAATTCCTGCTAACCAGGCCACTTTCAACAATAAAGTCGTCAAATACGTTTGGGGGGTATTCAAAGTGGATTGCCAAATCAGAATGTTCCTTGGCCAAATAGAACCTATTCAACCCGTCTTTGTAAACATATATGTAATTAGAATCAAGAAGGCGTTTTTCCCATAGCTGTTCATTCCGGACTTGAGTCATCGGTTCATTTGCTTCAACAACAACGACCCAGGGTCGGAATGCACTTAAGTCAAGGCCAGCCAAAACCCGAGATTCGAAACCCTCAACATCAATCTTCAAAAAGTGAATTTCTTGAGTCTCACGGAGGTATTTTTGAAAAATTGTGTTTAAAGTTGTTGCTGGTTTCGTATTCAATTTGAATTCAAAACCACGAGCAACCGCATTTTCAAAAAAAGATTGGTCTGCCGTAGAGAGGCCGCCATTTGTATCCTCGTGAAAAACAAGAATTTCATCTCTATCTGAAATCAAAACTTCAAGGTTTATGTCATTCGGTCTCTGTAATTTAAAAAGTTCCTGCTTTAACTCGAGGGGCTCAATATTGATGCCAGTCCAGCCCTGCAAATAGAAAGATTTTGTCACTGAATGGATATTCGGATCGTAAGCACCCACATCAACATAAAAACCATCAGTTACGTGAGAAAGCGCTCTATGGAGAATAACATCCTCAAAATTTTGTGCAAAGGATAAAATAGTCATGAAGTTAGTTTATCCAAAATGGACTTCAGATTGTCTAGTTGATCCTCGATGTACACTTCACGATTCAGACCACCATAACGCCACATTTGATCACCTTTCCAAACCATCAATGCTTCCGTATATTTGTTTATATTTTCTGCAATCCATAAATTTTTGGAATCGCGCATGCCATTTGCCGCTTGAGGAGATGCGATTACCCGAAGGCCAAGGTATAAAGGCAGAGCAACTTTTGTCTTAATTCCCGCACCTCCTTCGATTGGCGCTAAATGAATGTCATTTGCTTTATATATCGCATCTTCAGATTGATATCCAGCAAACTCACAATGCTTGAAGCTGTTCTGATTTTTATAACCACGACCTATTATCAATATCTTTTCACCAATAGAACGACCAAGTTTATCAAGAAATTGCACAGCTTTCTGGTTTGGTGGATATTTGCCGTCTCCAACAAACACGAACCGACTTTGGGAAGAATAGGAGACGGCGACTGGTTGGAAATGAATAGGCAGCACGAATTTATTCGCGGAAATTCCAAACCCCAAATGTTTATTGAGATCTGCTCTTGAAATAAATGACAAAATTTCGATCCGAGGAAATTTCATCAGGTAGAAAAGATCTCTCGCCAACGCGGCAAGATGT
>CAIMSI010000091.1 GCA_903844115.1 uncultured Actinomycetes bacterium | reverse complement strand
TCACTTTTGGCACTTATTACATGGCTTACCCCAACGCGTTCCAATAGTGAATATATTCAATGGATACTTCGTGAAGCAGAATGGCTAGGAATAACTGGGCAAGGTGCGCTTTCTACTTTTGGTAAGGCACTTCTAGAAGATGAAGATCTCGGCGTGCAAGGTGCGCTTCCTCAACCAGTTGATCACATTCTTATTCAAACTGATAACAGTGCAATAGCTCCGGGTCCCCTTACTGTGGAGTTGGCAAATTCCATTGGAACGATTGCCGACATTGAAAGCCGTGGTGGAGCGACCGTCTATCGGTTTAGTGAAAAGTCAATCCGCCGTGGACTTGATCATGGCCAGACAGGTGACATGATTAAGGACTTTCTAAAGAAAGTTTCAAAGACTCCAGTTCCACAACCTCTAGAGTATTTAATCAATGACGTATCAAAACGTCACGGAAGACTCCGTGTAGGAGTTGGAAGTTCCTACATTCGTTGTGAGGATGAAGGACTAATTCAACAAATTGTTCACGACAAACAACTTGAAGATATTCATATTCGCAAATTGGCGCCACAAGTTTTAATTTCTGATACAGATTTGCACGATTTGGTTAATGCGCTACGCGATGCGGGATATTTGCCAGCAATCGAAAATGAAACTGGAATATTGGTCTCTGCGCCCGCCATTCGTCGTGCAAAATCTAGGCCAAAGCCTCCTCGCATAGTTGGTGACCCAACATCACCAACACCTACGCTGATTACAGCGGCAGTAAAAGCGTTGCGTGCTGGTGATAAGGCGACGGCAAATAAACCAAAAGCGCTACCCCGAACGACCGCAAATGAAACTCTTGATATTTTGAATCAATATATAGAGGAACAGGCCAGCCTCACCATTGGCTATGCTGACAATAACGGTGGAGTAACTCAAAAATTGATTGATCCAATTTCAATCTCGCTCGGCACTCTCGTTGCGCGTGATCACGGCACTGGCGAAGTCGCTTACTTCAGAATCCCACGTATTACTGGCGTCGCACCAGCGGCAGAATAGGGCAGACTTACACCATGACTTTTCTAGCTGAACTCCAAGAACTTGTAGAGTGCCAATCGCCTACAGAGGACCTTGAAGCTTGCAATCGTGTTATTTCTCTGGCGGCGCAAATCGTAAATCGTAATTTGGGAACGCCTGCTGATGAGCTTATTGAAAATGGTCGCCCAGTTCTGTGGTGGGGTTCGAAAAATCCCAAGGTCGTACTTCTTTGCCATTTAGATACAGTGTGGCCAGTTGATTCATACTTACCATTGTGGAAAATCGATGGCGACAAAATTTATGGACCTGGAACATTCGATATGAAGGCAGGTTTTTTACAAGCCTTGCACGCACTTAAAAATGTCGAAGGGGCACAAAAGCATGTAGCCCTCATAGCAACGACTGATGAAGAAGTAGGAAGCCAAACTTCACGTGCGTTAATTGAAAGTGTTTCCAAGAGCGCATCGGCTGTACTCGTTTTTGAAGCTTCTCTTGATGGCAAGGTCAAAACTGGTCGCAAAGGAACATCGATGTATCAAATCACGGTTCATGGCCGTGCATCACATGCTGGACTTGATCCTGAAAAGGGAATCAACGCAACAGTTGAAATTGCCAACATTGTCCTAAAGATGACTGCCCTTGAGAATAAGGAATTTGGAACAACAGTTGTTCCCACAACTCTTCGCTCAGGTACCGTGACAAACACAGTCCCGGCTCTTGCAACACTTGATATTGATTCTCGATCCTTCACGATGGCCGAACTTTCACGCATCGATACTGCTATCAAAGGGCTTACACCGGTACACCCTGATGCACGCATTGAAGTGTCGGGTGGAATAAATCGCCCTCCTTTAGAGTTAACATCAACAGCGGCTCTCTATGAAAGATTAGAGATGGTTGCCATGGAAATCGGAATGGCGCCAATTGGATCTGCATCAGTTGGGGGTGCCAGTGATGGCAACTTAGCTGCTGCCACGGGCGTCGAAGTTCTTGATGGCTTAGGAGCGGTAGGAGATGGAGCGCATGCTCCACACGAACATATTTTGGCATCATCTATCCCAGCACGAATTCAATTAACCGAGAGCTTTATTAAGGAACTTATCCGTGACTGATGGACCTCTGATTGTTCAGAGCGATAAAACACTTCTCCTCGATGTAGATCATCCACTTTCTGATGCATGTCGACGTGAGATTGCGCCATTCGCTGAACTTGAAAAATCACCTGAGCACATGCACACCTACCGACTTACCTCACTTGGTTTGTGGAATGCTCGCGCGGCCGGGCATGATGCTGAAGCTGTTGTAAACACGCTCCTGAAATATTCGCGCTTCGCTGTACCTCATGCACTTCTTATCGATGTTGCAGACACCATGTCGCGCTACGGTCGACTTCGTTTGGAATCTCACCCAGTACATGGACTTGTACTTGTCTCCAATGATCCAGCGGTTCTCCGGGAAGTTACTCGAGGCAAAAAGATTGCACCCATGCTTGGACTTCCACTGGATGAGGAAACAATCATCGTTCATCCTGGACAACGCGGATTTCTGAAACAAGCACTTCTTAAACTCGGTTGGCCGGCGGAGGATTTCGCTGGGTATGTTGATGGTGAAGCGCATGATATTTCACTCAATCAAGATGGTTGGAAGATTCGACGCTATCAAGAGTTAGCGGCGGAAGGATTTTGGCATGGTGGATCAGGAGTTGTAGTGCTCCCATGTGGTGCCGGAAAAACTATCGTTGGAGCTGCTGCGATGGCTCATGCAAAAGCAACCACTTTGATCTTGGTAACAAACACTGTTGCAGCACGTCAGTGGCGCGATGAACTCCTCAAGCGAACCTCACTTCAAGAAGATGAAATTGGCGAATATTCAGGAGCAAAAAAAGAAATTCGCCCGGTCACAATTGCGACATACCAAGTTATGACAACTCGCAAACAAGGTGTCTATGCCCATCTAGATCTCTTTGATGCAATTGATTGGGGACTCATTATTTATGATGAAGTCCACTTACTTCCAGCACCTATTTTTCGCTTTACCGCTGATATTCAATCTCGCCGCCGCTTAGGTTTGACAGCAACTCTTGTACGTGAAGATGGCATGGAGGGCGAAGTTTTTTCACTAATTGGGCCAAAACGTTATGACGTTCCCTGGAAGGAAATTGAATCTCAAGGGTATATCGCTCCGGCAGATTGCGTAGAAGTTCGGATTAATCTGACTGATGATGAACGTATGAGTTATGCAACAGCAGAGCAAGAAGATCGATATCGCTTCTGTTCAACTACCCGCACAAAGCATGATGTTGCTGTTGCACTTGCAAAGAAACATGCAGATGAGCAAGTTCTTGTAATCGGGCAATATTTGGATCAACTTGATGCTCTTGGTGAGAGCCTAAATGTGCCAGTCATTAAGGGTGATACTCCGGTCAAGGAGCGCGAAAGACTTTTTAATCTTTACCGGGAAGGTGAAATTAAATGTCTCGTCGTTTCAAAAGTTGCAAACTTTTCAATCGATCTACCGGATGCAACCATCGCAATCCAGGTTTCCGGAACATTTGGTTCCAGGCAAGAAGAAGCACAACGTTTAGGCCGTATTCTTCGTCCCAAATCTGATGGGCGTAGCGCTCGGTTCTATTCTCTTGTTGCTCGTGACACAGTTGATCAAGACTTTGCTCAAAATCGTCAGCGTTTTCTCGCTGAACAAGGTTATGCCTATCGAATTATTGACGCTGAAGAAGTGCTCTCTTAAATCTTTCGGCATCAACTCTGAAGAAATCGTGAGGCTGCCCGTCAATATAAGTGACTGGTACCTGCTCCCCGAATTTTTGCTCTAGATCAGGGTGACCATCTATTAAAGCGACCTCTAACTCAAAAGGATGCTCAGCCTGTAACTCATTCTGCAGATTTTCTAAGGTTTCTAGGGCAACATCGCACAGGTGACAACCGCTGCGAGAATAGAGGAGAACTTTGCTAATCCCATTTATGCCGCTCATGCGCAAAGCCTATAAGATTTCAACCATGCGCTCTCCGGCAAAGTTGGTGACACCTCTCGCAGTTATCGCGGCGCTTATTCTTTCAACGCTAACTTCAATTGCCGGGATAGCACCGGCGCAAGCCCTCTCATTTGATTCAGTACCTGCCGGTTGGGCATATACATATGCCGCTAAATATGCCGCTAAATATGCCGCTCCTAATTCTGCTCATTCGGCATCCATTACAAAATCTCCCGTTCTCAATGAGAAACATGCAACAGCAAAGAGCACCTTTATAGTGACTTACACCGGAGTTCCGGAAATTGAGATGCCTGCTATCCAAGCTGCACTCGACGCGTGGTCCAATGATTACGCATCCGCGATTCCGATTCACGTTGAAGCATCATTTACGCGACAAGGTTTTGGCGGAATTCTGGCATCGGCTACTCCCGCTAAGTTTTTCCATGGATTTAAGGGTGCCCCGGATCCAGACCTTTGGTATCCGTCTGCAATGGCAAACGCTCTTGCTGGAAAAGATTTGGATCCAGCAAACCCTGAAATAATTATTCACATCAATTCGACAATGGCCAACCAGTTTTATATTGGTACCGATGGAAATTGCCCTACTAATCAATATGACCTGGAATCAATTCTTCTTCATGAAGTTGGTCATGGTTTAGGTTTTCTATCAAATGATTCCTACGACACATTTTTCGGATACGGATCAATCGATCAGCCAACACCATTTGATGCATATGCCCAACTACCTGACGGCCGGCGCCTCATGGATCTTCCATCACCATCTGTGGAACTTGGTAAGGCACTTACAGATACTTTAGTTTGGTCTGGAAAAAATGGTGTCGCTGCGAATAACGGTATTAAACCTAAGCTCTTTACGCCAACGACTTACCAACAAGGGTCATCAGTAAGTCATTTAGATGAAGCGACTTTCTCTTCAAGCGGCGTTGATTCTGTGATGACACCTAATCTTGGCGCGGGGGAAGTTTTTCACGAGCCTGGTCCTTTAGCTTTGGCAATCATGGCCGATATGTTTCTTAAACCACCAGCCGGTGTTCCTACGGGAATTCCCACAGTTGTGCGAAATCTAAAAGCACTAATCGGTGATAAGAGTGCGATTGTTACCTTTGACCCTCCAACGAATTCTCGGACTTCTCAGGTTTCTTCGTACGCAGTTAAGGTCAATCAAACAGGGCAGATCGTGAAGGCAGCTTCTAGCCCGATTATTGTTCCTGGCCTTAAAAATGGCAGCAACTATTCATTCACAGTTACAGCATCAAATGCTCTAGGTACGTCGGATATTTCCACTACAAATATGATTTCACCGCAGGCTGCGTGGAAATCCTCGATTATCGACGCTGCAGATGCGAAACATCTTGTCACTGGGACCATTCTGGGAAAGCAATTTATTGCCTATAGTGATTCGAAAAATGGTGATCTGAAATTTGCAACACTTAGTGGTGCAAAATGGATTAAATCCACCATCGACGGAAACCTTTCAACAGCTGGCAAAACCAAAGACGATGTCTCCGGCTACATTTCATCCTGCATTGAAAAGAGCGGGAAGAATGAAATATTGCATCTTTTCTATGGAGATATGACTGAAAAAGATCTTCGTCATGCTTCATACAACGGAAAGACATGGAGTTTTGAAACAGTAGATGGCAATGGGGCCGCCATAAATGATTACAAGGACCCAGTACGCGTACGAACCTCTAGTGATGTGAGTGTTTCGAGTGCATGCGCCTTCACTCCATCTGGTTTACAAGTCTTCTACCGCGATGAGTCACAGGGAATCTTGCTCGGAGCATCACTTGTAAGCGGTAAATGGAATTACGAACTTGTTGATGGAGATAAAGCTACAGACGGACGGACGACCGGAGATGTTGGATTCCATCTTGCAGCAAGTGCGATAGGCAAGTCTGTATATGTTACATATGACTCAATCCTCAGCGTAAACCAAGATAAAGCAGCAATTAGAGGAGAAGTCCGACAGGCAGTTCGCTCAACTATCTATCCTGAAGATTGGAAATACACAACTCTTCAAGCAAGTGCGAGTGGAATTGCGGTTGCGGGATTTGACGTTACTTCTACAGTTCTATCAAATAAAATTTCAAACGCTTGGTTCTCTGCTAGCGGAGTAGCGATTCCTAACGCCGATCAAATCCAATGGAGCGACACGTCTGGTGTAGTAAAAAATATTAACCCAGATGCATTTGGGACCCCGTCATCGCCAATCGCAACAAATGGAAGTGCAATACTCTTTGGTTGTAACGGCCGTCTCTGCGCAGTAACAACATCAGATGAAACTATTTCTCTTGTTTCCACGGGAGATTTCACTAGCGCTGGCCAAGTTTCCTGGATTGTAATAGCAGGTAAGAAATACGCCCTAGCTGGTGTATCTGGTTCGCTCACACTTTTTAAGAGCATCTAACTACTTAATGATAGCCAGGCCATAACCAGTTGAATTTGAGAGAAGTGCAACTATGCCAATATTTTTCTCCCAGATGAAATCAAGTATCTGGCTCGAAGATAAGTAAGCAGCAACAATCGCCTTAGACTTAAGGTCATATCTCACAAGGACATGCGAATTAGGTTTTGGTTTCCATGTTGGCAACCCCTTAATTGCAAGTGAAGTTGTAAATGATTTCCACAGCGAGAGCGTTGTTTTTACATCCTTTGATGGCGCAAATGAAGGATTTTTCATAGAAGTAATTATGGGAGATTCGAAAATTCCTGCGGAATTCAAGGAAATTGTGAAGTGATCTGAAGGCTGCGATGCAATTGCACCAGATACTGTGACAATTCCAGATTTCACGGATATGCCTTGCGGCAAAATTACGCTTTTCATCATCGTTAGATAACTCTTAAGAAGAACGCCTTTTGAACTTACTTTCCATACATCTAATTGAGTGAGGGCAGGGCTGGCTGTTGAGGTTTCCAAGATCACTCCTGAAGGGTTAAGAGTTCCGGCCGGAATCAGTGCTGTAGGGGTTGAATCTGGGGCGATCGCGGTAGCCCCCGCAACCCAATAATTTCCGGATGTGTCTTTTGTGATCACAGTTGCAATGTCATCACTGGTCCCACCAAGATGAAGTGTCCACTCAATATTTAGCCCAGATTTATCAAATGAAGTCAGAAAACCATCACCGGCGGTTGTGCCCGCAACAACTATTGAATTCGGTGAAGTAATTAGAGTACTTACCTGATCATTGGGGTCAGATGAGAGTGGAATAACGCTCGTGGTCTTTAACGACTGCATCTTTACTGCCACGGCCCCGCTCGTAGAGAACGGAATGAGAATGAGTATCAGCGAAAGTAGTACAGCTTTTCTCACGCAAGTTCCTGTGATCGCTTGGCAGATGCAGCCATTGCTGCTTCAACCATTTGAGCCAATCCTTTTTCTTCAAAAGTTGTGAGCGCTGCAAAAGTTGTTCCGTTAGGGCTGGTTACATTCTCGCGCAGTTCTCGCGCAGACTTTCCAGATTCTTGAAGCATCCCAGCAGCACCAGCAATTGTTTGAATCGCCAGTTGTGAGGCGACTTCCTCGGAAAGTCCAAGCTTCTTGCCACTTTCAACCATTGCCTCAACAAAAGCAAAAAAGTAGGCAGGTCCGGAGCCGCTCATAGCGGTAACTGCAGACTGTAATTCTTCTGGTACTTCTACAACAATGCCACTTGAAGATAGAAAATTTGTGACAAATTCTGATTGCGCTGGTGAGACGCCCGCGCCAAATGAGATGCCCGCTGCTCCTTTGCCAATGAAAGTTGGAGTATTTGGCATCACTCGAATCACACCAATGCCTGGGCCAACTATTGATTGAATTCCGCTAATGGTCTTACCGGCTGCGACAGAGACGAGAACTGAGCCTGCTTTGAGGTCATCCTTAATTTCCGTACACATGGCAGCAATATCTTTTGGCTTTACACAGAGCAGAATGAGCTCTGACTGCGCCACTTCTTGAAGAGTTCGCTGTGAAACGCCATATTTGCTTGAAATATAGGAAGCTCTCTCCGGACTACGTTGTGCAAAAATAATATTGTCGGCACTTGTTCCAGAATGCAGCAGACCAGCAAGTAGGGCTTCACCCATATTGCCTACTCCGATGATGCCGACCCTGGTTGTAGTCATGGACGTACTCTACCAATTCGGTTAAATCTATTTGGATGTGCTTTATTCCCCATTTGCCTCTACCCTTTCACACTATGCCTGAGTTAAATCCGCACTTTGCTCGCGATTGGGTTGAATTCTCAAACCCAGAACAACCTGAAGACCTCTTTCGCTGTGATCTCACCTGGCTCACTTCGTATTGGAATTGTATTTATGGCAACGGTTGCTGTGGCATCGATGAAGATAAGCCCGACGCTGGATGTTGTTCTGATGGTGCTTACTACTCAGATAGTGATGATGAGGCTCGAACACTCAAAGTTGCAGAACGCCTTACTCCAGAAATGTGGCAGTTTTACGATGAGGCTCGCCCAAAGAAAAGTGGCAAGGCGCTCAACGTTTCAGAAGTTGGATTAGATAAAGATCGTAAAACTCGTATGGTCGAAGATTCATGCATATTCCTTAACCGTAAAGGTTATTCTGCTCCAGGTTTCACAGGTGACTTTGGTTGTGTACTTCATCATCTTGCGCAAAAAGAAAATATTCACTTTGTTGAGACAAAACCTGATGTGTGTTGGCAATTACCAATTCGCAGGAGTTTTGAAACTCGCGAATTCGGTGAGCGCGAAATTAACATTACGGTAATTGGAGAGTACGAGAGACTCGCATGGGGTGATGGAGGTGCTGACTTTAATTGGTATTGCACTGGTAATACTGAAGCGCATAACGGAGCTGATCCAGTCTATGTTTCAAATCGCACGGAACTCATCGCAATGATGGGCGAAGAGGCATACGCAATACTTGCCCAACACTGCGATAACCGGATGGAAATTCTCAAGAACTTTAAAAAGAAGTCTCTTCCGCTTCTAGCCATCCATCCTGCAACTGCCGTAGCTAAGGGCTAAGTTTGGGCTAGGGTTCTCACATGGCCAAAGCGTCTCTCCCCAAAGATCCATTCCGCTGCGTGGAATGTGGTTGGACTGCCAACAAGTGGGTTGGGCGATGCGGTGAATGCCAAGCATGGGGCACTGTTGAAGAAGTAGCAGCGCCAAAGAAACTTTCACTTGTTGCCGGAACTGTTACGTCCGCCGCGCGTCCTATTGGCGAAGTAAGTTTAGAAAAAGCAACAGCACGCTCCTCTGGAGTGAGTGAACTTGATCGTGTGTTAGGTGGAGGTCTTGTCCCTGGCGCTGCAATCCTTCTAGCCGGTGAACCGGGAGTAGGTAAATCCACTCTTCTTCTCTCTGTTGCTTCTGAAAGTGCGCGGTCTGGAATTACATCTCTCTATATTTCTGGTGAGGAATCTGCCTCGCAAGTACGACTTCGCGCGGAGCGACTTAATGCAATAGATCCGAATCTTTGGCTTGCAGCCGAAAACGAACTTGGCTCAGTCATCGCACATGTGGATCAGGTGAAACCTGAACTTCTTATTATTGACTCCATCCAAACTATTGTGAGCTCAGGAGTAGATGGCGCACCTGGTGGTGTCACCCAAGTCCGAGAAATCGCAGCAGCACTTGTTCGAATAGCAAAAGATCGAAATATTACTGTTGTACTAGTTGGACATGTAACAAAAGATGGATCAATCGCAGGGCCTCGCTTGCTTGAACACCTAGTCGATGTTGTTCTTAACTTTGAGGGCGAACGTCATTCGCGCCTTCGTTTAATTCGCGCGATTAAGAATCGCTTTGGCGCATCTGATGAAGTCGGTTGCTTTGATATGAACGAACAAGGCATCACAAGCCTTACTGACCCAACTGGATTGTTTACTACTCGCCACAGCGAACCAGTTCCTGGAACTTGTGTCACTGTTGCTCTTGAAGGCCGTCGCCCACTGCTGGCTGAAATTCAGGCCCTCGTCGGAGTCCCTGCTTCTGAATTTGGAAATGCTCGGCGCGTTACATCTGGTTTGGATAATGCGCGTACAGCAATGACTCTTGCAGTTCTTGAGCTTCGAGCCGGTGTTCGTCTTTCGGGCCGTGAAATTTACGTGGCAACTGTCGGTGGAATGAAAATGAATGAGCCATCTGCTGATTTGGCTGTGGCCCTTTCTGTTGCCTCGGCTGCTAAAGGCCTTGCTCTTCCAGCAGACTTGGTTGCAATTGGTGAAGTTGGTTTGGCTGGTGAGATTAGAAAAGTAAATGGTGCGCTTCAACGGATTCAAGAAGCAGCACGTCTTGGTTTCAAGCGAGCTCTCGTACCTATCGGCTCCGATATTAAAGTTCCCGGAATTGAAATTATGGAAGTTGGGCGCATAGAACAAGCAATTAGTCGTGTAAAAATCGGATAGTGGTGAAGCACTCCCTCGTCCTTGAATGGTTCGATCAGAATCAACGCGACCTTCCGTGGCGTAAAACAAATCCATGGGGAGTCATGGTCAGCGAATTTATGTTGCAGCAAACTCCGGTAATAAGAGTTCTCCCAAAATGGCTCGAATGGATGGAACGTTGGCCAGACCCTACATCTCTCGCATCGGCAAAAAAATCAGATGTAATAGCGGCTTGGGGTCGGTTGGGGTATCCACGCCGAGCACTTCGACTATATGAAGCAGCGAAAGTTATTTCGACAAATCACCATAATCAAGTGCCAAGGGAAATTGAAGTTCTTCGTTCCCTACCCGGTGTTGGTGATTACACGGCGGCTGCTATTGCAGCTTTTGCGTATGGGGATTCAACCCTCGTCCTCGATATAAATATTCGCAGATTCTTCTCCCGAGTTTATGATGGCGTGGAAACCCCATCATCATCACCTTCACAATACGAGCGAAAGATTCGCGCGCAGTTAATCCCAAGTGACGGTGCAAAATGGGCAGCGGCAACAATGGAGTTTGGCGCGCTTATTTGTACCGCGCGTGCTCCGCTTTGTGAGCAGTGCCCTGTTAAACGCTCGTGTGCATGGAGATCAGCTGGCTATCCAAAATCGCAGGTGAAGAGTAAAACTCAAGGGTGGGACGGTACCGATCGAAAATGTCGAGGAACTGTTGTTCAGGCGCTACGCGATAATCCAAAATTAAGCGCAGCAGCCCTTAAAAAATTATGGGATAACGAAGAACAAATTGAAAAGGCTCTTAAAACACTTCTTGCCGATGGCCTCATAGAGGCTACCGGCAAGAGTTTCAAACTAGCGGATTAATTAGTGGCAGGTTCGCCAGCAAGGTCTCCAGGAGTGTCAGGTGCTTGTGACTTAGGAACACCTTTGAATGTGAATACTTCTTTCTCATCCACATTATCAACATCCACGAGTGTAATTTCACCTGGCTTAACATCTCCAAACAAAATTTTCTCTGAGAGCACATCTTCGATTTCGCGTTGAATTGTGCGGCGCAATGGACGAGCTCCAAGAAGTGGGTCATAGCCACGCTTGGCCAGCAACGCCTTTGCACCCGGAGTGAGTTCAATTCCCATATCTTTTGCCTTCAAGCGATCATCAAGATTGTGAATCATCAAATCAACAATCTGGACAATTTCTTCTTCAGACAACTGGTGGAATACAACAATGTCATCGATGCGGTTGAGGAATTCAGGACGGAAGTGAGTCTTGAGTTCATCACTAACCTTTGCCTTCATCCGCTCATAGTTGCCGATGACATCAGATGAGTTATGAAAACCAAGTCCCAAACTCTTTGAAATGTCACGTGTGCCGAGGTTTGTTGTCATGATGATGATGGTGTTCTTGAAATCAACAACACGACCCTGCGAATCTGTGAGGCGACCATCTTCCAAAACCTGTAATAGGGAGTTGAAAATATCTGGGTGGGCCTTTTCAACTTCATCAAAAAGCACCACAGAGAAAGGCTTACGGCGAACTTTTTCAGTTAGCTGCCCACCTTCGTCATACCCAACATAGCCTGGAGGTGCACCAAAGAGGCGTGAGGCTGTGTGCTTCTCGGAATATTCAGACATATCAAGTTGAATTAACGCATCAGCACTTCCAAAGAGGAACTGTGCGAGTGTGCGAGAAAGTTCAGTTTTACCAACACCAGATGGGCCAGCAAAAATAAATGAACCGCCAGGACGCTTTGGATCTTTCAGACCAGCGCGTGTTCGGCGAATTGCTTGCGACAAAGCTTTGATTGCTTGATCTTGACCAATGACGCGGCGGTGCAATTCATCTTCCATGCGAAGTAGACGAGCTGTCTCTTCTTCGGTCAACTTGAACACCGGAATTCCAGTTGCTGTCGAGAGCACTTCTGCTATCAACTCTTCATCGACAACTGAAGCAACGTCGAGGTCGCCATCTTTCCAATTTTTCTCACGGTCAGCTTTTTCTGCGATGAGATTCTTCTCTTTATCGCGAAGTGAGGCAGCGCGCTCAAAATCCTGTCCATCAATTGCAGATTCTTTTTCTTTGCGTGCTTCGGCAATGCGATCATCGTATTCACGAAGTTCTGGCGGCGCTGTCATGCGACGAATGCGAAGTCTGGAACCTGCCTCATCAATAAGGTCAATTGCCTTATCAGGAAGGAATCGATCTGAAACGTAACGATCAGCTAGCGTCGCAGCAGCAACGATTGCATCGTCAGTGATTGAAACTCTATGGTGAGTTTCATAGCGGTCGCGAAGTCCTTTAAGAATTTCAATAGCGTGTGCCAATGAAGGTTCAGCAACCTGAATTGGTTGGAATCTACGCTCAAGGGCGGCATCCTTTTCAAGGTGCTTGCGATATTCATCAAGAGTAGTTGCACCAATTGTCTGGAGTTCACCGCGCGCAAGCATCGGCTTCAAGATGCTTGCAGCATCTATCGCACCTTCTGCAGCGCCAGCCCCGACAAGGGTATGGATCTCATCAATAAATAGAACGATATCTCCGCGAGTACGGATCTCTTTCAAAACTTTCTTTAAGCGCTCTTCGAAGTCTCCACGGTATCTGCTTCCCGCTACGAGTGCGCCGAGATCGAGTGAGTAAACCTGCTTATCGCGAAGTGTTTCCGGGATATCTCCCTTGACGATTGCTTGCGCAAGACCTTCAACAATTGCAGTTTTACCAACTCCAGGCTCTCCAATGAGAACAGGATTGTTCTTTGTGCGACGTGAAAGAACCTGCATCACGCGTTCAATTTCTTTTTCGCGACCAATTACTGGATCAAGCTTTCCTTCACGCGCTGCTTGTGTGAGGTTGCGACCAAATTGGTCAAGTACTAATGATGTTGATGGTGTTCCTTCGGCTGGACCATTTGATGGGGCAGCTTCTTTGCCTTGGTATCCAGAGAGAAGTTGAATGACTTGTTGGCGAACGCGGTTAAGGTCTGCGCCAAGCTTCACAAGAACTTGGGCCGCTACGCCTTCACCTTCGCGAATAAGTCCAAGAAGGATATGTTCGGTACCGATGTAGTTGTGGCCGAGTTGCAAAGCTTCACGAAGTGATAACTCAAGAACTTTTTTCGCGCGAGGTGTAAAAGGAATGTGGCCGGAAGGTGCTTGTTGTCCTTGACCAATGATTTCCTCGACTTGCGCGCGTACGCCTTCTAGAGAAATGTTGAGTGCTTCAAGAGCCTTTGCAGCTACGCCTTCACCTTCATGAATGAGTCCAAGGAGGATGTGCTCTGTACCAATGTAATTATGGTTGAGCATGCGTGCTTCTTCTTGAGCCAGCACAACAACGCGACGGGCTCGATCAGTAAAGCGCTCGAACATGTAGCCACCTCTTTCATTACTTTCAGGTCTTGAAACCTTACATAAGCCTACCTATTACGCAGGATGGCCCGCACCTTGGATAACCAGCAAAGAGCCCGGCTTATGCCCGGAAAAGGGTTAAAACTAGAGAATTCTCAGCATTCGGGTGTTGCCCAGGGTGTTTGGTTTAACACTTTCCAGGTCCAAGAACTCAGCTACACCGGCATCGTAGGAACGCAAGAGTTGCTGGTAGACCTCGGGTTCCACAGGAGTGCCTTCGATCACCTGGAAGCCATGTTTTCCAAAAAATTCAGTCTGAAATGTTAGGCAAAAAATTCTTTCAACTCCAAGACTCTTAGCTCGTTCAACTATAGATTCCATAAGTTGGTGGCCGATCCCAGATTTGTGCAACCTCTCAACCACTGCGACTGTACGAACTTCTGCCAAGTCTTCCCACAAAATATGGAGCGCTGCGCAACCCACAACTTCATCGCCATCGAGTGCCACAATAAATTCTTGAACACTTTCAAAAAGTGTGACAGTTTCTTTTTCGAGCATACGTCCGGGCGCAGCATATGTGTCAATAATTTTTCGAATCTGTTTAACATCACTTGTTCGAGCTGATCTAATAAGAAAGGACATTGATACTAATTCTCTTCTGGTTTTACAAGCGGAAAGAGAATAGTTTCACGAATTCCAAGGCCAGTAAGAGCCATAAGCAAACGATCTACGCCCATGCCCATTCCGCCCATTGGAGGCATCGCATATTCCATGGCACGTAGGAAATCTTCATCTAATGGCATTGCTTCTACGTCGCCCTTAGCGCCAAGGGAAGCTTGCTCTACTAGTCGTTCACGTTGAATGACAGGGTCGATGAGTTCTGAGTATCCGGTTGCCAATTCAAAACCTTGAATGTAGAGATCCCACTTTTCAACTAACCCGGGCACATCTCTGTGTCCACGAACGAGTGGAGATGTATCGACTGGAAATCCTCGTACAAATATTGGCTCAATAAGTTTGCCCTCGGTTACATGCTCAAAAATTTCTTCAGCAAGTTTTCCGGTAATCCATTTTGGATCAATCTTCATTCCAAGCTTTGTGGCAATCTTCTTTAGATCCTCCAAAGAAGTCTGCGGCGTTACTTTTTCTCCCACTCCATCTGAAATCAAGTCATAGAGGTTTGCTTCGCGCCAAGTTCTACCCAGATCAAAAGTCGAACCATCTTGGTGAGTTACTTTGTGAGTTCCATAAACAGCCATTGCCGCTTCCTGCACCAGACCGCGCGTGAGCTCGGCCATCGTGTTCCAATCACCATATGCCTGATAACACTCAATCATTGCAAATTCTGGCGAGTGACTTGAATCGGCACCTTCGTTACGGAAATTTCTATTAATTTCAAAAACGCGCTCCAAGCCGCCGACAACACATCGCTTCAAAAAGAGCTCGGGAGCGATTCGAAGGAAAAGATCCATATCGTATGCGTTGCTAAATGTTTTAAATGGGCGTGCTGCTGCTCCGCCGTGCATTACTTGGAGCATTGGTGTTTCAACTTCAAGATATTCGCGTGCATTAAAAGACTCGCGAAGTTGGCGCATAACTGCTGGGCGAAGTCGAGCATTTGTGCGGGCTTCTGGACGAACAATCAGATCGACATAACGCATGCGCACACGTGTCTCTTCGGAAAGTGGCTTGTGTTCAACCGGAAGTGGTCGAAGTGATTTCGCCGCAAGTGCGTAAGAATGAGCCAGAATCGATAGCTCCCCGCGCTTTGAAGTAATAACTTCACCAGTCACCGAGACGATGTCGCCTAAATCTATTTCTGATTTCCATAGAGTGAGTTGCTCTTCGCCAACTTTATCTAACGAGAGCATCGCCTGAAGTTCTGTGCCATCTCCCTCGCGCAGCGTTGCAAAGCAAAGTTTTCCAGTATCGCGTTTGAAAATTACACGTCCTGAAACACTTTCGATAATGCCAGTTGCTACATCAATTTCTAATCCATTGTGCCTCTCGCGGATTTGCGCAAGAGAAGCGGTCCGCGGAACTGACACTGGGTATGCCTCTGCCCCTCGAGCAACAATCGAAGCGCGCTTTTCGCGGCGAATTCGAAGTTGTTCGGGCAGGTCATCCTCTGGAACTTGGCTCATAGTGGAGTGATTCTACCTGCTAGTTATTACGCTCGTGAATTAAACGCAGACCAATGAGAGTTAAATCTGGCTCATGAAAATCAATGTTTTCAGCCACTCCCATCACAAGCGGTGCCAATCCTCCTGTCGCGATTACCGTTACTTCACCTGAATCTGGATAAAGCTCATCTAATTCTTCGATGATGCGACTTACCAAGCCATCGACTTGACCTGCAAAACCATAAATCGTTCCCGATTGCAAAGCTTCAACGGTGTTCTTCCCAATTACCGATTTAGGTTTTACTAATTCAACTTTTCGCAATTGTGCTGCTCGCGCGGCCAAGGCGTCAACGGAGATTTCGATTCCAGGAGCAAGTGCGCCTCCAAGAAATTCTCCTTTAGGAGAAACAACATCTAAGTTAGTTGAGGTTCCGAAATCAACAACAATGCAAGGACCTGATTGATCTGAGGCATAGAGCGTATGCGCCGCAAGAGTATTTACAATTCGATCAGCGCCAATTTCTTTTGGGTTATCAACAAGAAGTGGAACGCCTGTTTTCACTCCCGGTTCGATAATTGTTGTTGGGAGATCGAGAAAATAACGTGAAATCATCGAACGAATCTCGCGTAGTACCGCAGGTACGGTTGAGCAAACTGAAAGGCCAGTAATTTCAAATCCTTCTATGAGGGACTTGTACTGCAGCCAAAGTTCATCGGCAGTGTCACGAGGGTCGGTCTTGACCCGCCAAGAATGGGCAAGTACATCTCCATCAAATACTCCTAGAACCGTATTTGTATTTCCCACATCGATTGTTAGCAGCATTACTTATCCTTTCTGCTCCGTGAAATCTAACCCAATATCCATGACGGGCGCTGAATGCGTAAGCGCGCCAACCGCAAGATAATCAACTCCTGTAGATGCATATGCCTTTGCATTTTCTAGAGTGAGTCCACCTGATGCCTCAAGTTTTGTTTTTCCACCAGCGATCACTACTGCAGCGCGAGTTTGTTCAAGTGACATGTTGTCAAGAAGAATAAGGTCTGCTCCTGCCACAAGAACTTCCTTTAATTGTTCCAAAGTATCCACTTCCACTTCTACGGATATATCTGGGTACTTGCTCCTTACCGCTTTGAATGCAGCAGTAACTCCGCCTGCAGCTATGACGTGGTTATCTTTGATGAGAGCTGCATCAGATAGTGACATCCGATGATTTACGCCACCGCCCATGCGAACTGCAAATTTCTCTAGCTCACGTAATAGCGGCGTAGTTTTGCGAGTATCTCGTATCTTGGTTGATGTGTTTGAGACTTCGCTAACCCAACGATGAGTAAGTGATGCAATTCCAGAAAGTCGTCCGAGAAAATTAAGCGCCGTTCTCTCTGCCAAAAGTAGTTTTCGCGTATTTCCGGTCGCCTTCAAAATAACTTGGCCTTCTTCAACCCGATGTCCATCTTCTACAACGATGATGTAATCAAGAATTCCGCAAACTTCTAGTACTGCAGCTGCAACGACGACGCCCGCAACATAACCTGACTTTCGTGCGCGAAATTCTCCAATGCTGATTTTTTCTTCAGGGATCGTTGAATCAGAAGTAAGGTCCACGCCACCATCAAGATCTTCATCAATTGTGCGACGAGCCAAATCCTCAATGGATTGTGCATCAAGGTTAAGTTCAACAATTTTTTGTCTAAGTGCATCACTCAACATTAGTTTTTTACCTCTATTTCAGATGTATTCCATTGCGCATCAACGCCAAAGCGCTGAACAATTCTCTTTTTCCAAAGCTCTGATGTATCTGGGAAATCGCTACGCCAATGAGATCCACGACTTTCTGTGCGCAAAATAGCGCTTCGAACGATTGCAACTGCAAGCAAATAAAGATTGGAAACTTCCCACGCTTCTATGCAAGGTTGGGTAGAGCGGCGCTTACCCAGAACTTCTAGTTGGGCGAGCGTTCCTTTCAGCGAAGTTTCAGAGCGCAATACACCGGCTCCTTCTGTCATGGAAAGTTGAAGAGATAATCGGATAGCTGGATCAATGAGCAATCTTTCTTCCCTTCGCTCCACAGGAATTCCTTGCGGAGGTAATTCTTTTGCGATGTCTTCGGCAATAGCTGCTCCAAAAACAAGACCTTCTAAAAGCGAATTTGAGGCAAGGCGATTGGCTCCATGAGCACCCGTGCACGCTGTTTCACCACACGCATACAAGCCGGGAACCGTTGTTCGCCCATTTAAATCGACCAGCACGCCGCCAGAAGCGTAATGAGAAGCGGGTGCAACTGGAATTAATTGCACTCGTGGATCAATGCCATTTTCAATACACGACTGGAATATCGTCGGAAAGCGTTCGGTAAAATCATGAATGTGGGTTGCATCAAGCCAAACATGTGGAACATTTGCGCTTTTCATCTGGTTAAAAATTTCTTTTGAAACAATATCTCGTGGTGCTAGTTCAGCAAGTTCGTGCTTGCCCAGCATAAATCTTTCACCTTTATGATTTAGCAGGAGTGCGCCTTCTCCTCGAACCGCTTCGCTAATCAAAGGTTGTTGCCCTTCCTTGCCAGCAGGATTATCACGCCATAAAACTGTTGGGTGGAATTGAATGAATTCAACATCTGCAACTGCAGCTCCTGCTCGTAGCGCCATCGCAACACCATCTCCAGTTGACACTGATGGATTTGTTGTCTGAGAATAAACTTGTCCTAGTCCCCCTGTTGCGATGACAACGGCTCGAGCCAATGCTTGCCCAACTCCATCACGACTTCCTTCTCCGATAACGTGCACTGTAACTCCGCAAACGCGACCTTTTTCATCTTCAAGAGCATCAATAACAAGAGCGTGTTCAATTACTTCAATTCCTAAATCATCATTTACTGCCGCAAGCAATGCGCGTGAAACTTCTGCGCCTGTTGCATCTCCACCAGCATGAAGAATTCGATTACGGTGGTGTCCTCCTTCGCGCGTCAGATCAATCTCACCTGAATCGGCTTTATCAAATACTGCTCCACGAGCAATCAACTTTCGCACTGCTTCGGGGCCCTGCGTAACAAGTACATTCACGGCTTCATCATCACAAAGTCCAGCTCCTGCAATTAATGTGTCGGTCTTGTGTTGATCAGGTGAATCACCCGGCCCCAGCGCAGCAGCAATTCCGCCTTGTGCCCACTTTGTAGATCCTTCATCAATTTTTGCTTTTGTAACTAACAAAACAGATAAATTTGCAGAGCGAAGATTTAGCGCAGTAGTTAATCCTGCAACGCCAGAACCAATGACAATCACATCGGCTTTGACAGTCCATCCTGGATCGGCAGCAAGTAGTTTCATGCGAGTGTTTTCACTTGTATCTCTCGAATGCCTGACACGCTAATGGGCGAGCTCATAGACATATTGTCGAGCAAACGGACCCCATTTACCCAACCGGCAACTATCGCTCGACCTTTGCGAGCACTCGACGCTGGTTCAAAGTTATCCTCGTTTATGATTTCGGCGTAATCAAGCTTGAATCCAGGTTCTGAAGCCAGCACATCGTGGAGTCGATCTCGGGCAGAATCAATGGAACGTTCAGCTGTTGCCTGACGAAGAGCGCGAGAAATGACTCTGGCAGTTTTACGATCATCGGGTGTCAATCGAACATTTCTAGAAGAGAGTGCAAGCCCATCTAAATCTCGAATGAGAGGGGCTCCGATAATCTCAATAGGAAGGCCTGATGCTTTAACCCATTTCTTAATTATAAAAAGCTGCTGGAAATCTTTCTCACCGAAAATTGCCCAAGTAGGTTGTACGTGGCGAAATAAGCGATCAACGACAGTTAAGACTCCATCAAAGTGACCTGCTCGTCCCGCACCCTCGTATAGCTTTCCGATTGCTCCGGCACTTATTTGTTCCACTGTGCCAGGATAAATTTCCTCCACTGTAGGAGTCCAAATTTCCGTTGCGCCAGCGCTTCGCGCTTGCACAATATCTCCATCTATATCTCGGGGATATGTTGCAAGGTCTTCCGGATTTTCAAATTGAAGAGGGTTTACAAAAATACTTACAACAATATTTGAAGAATAATTCTTTGCAATCTCAATGAGCGACAAGTGCCCAGCATGAAGAGAACCCATTGTGGGGACAAAGACTTTCGAATTGCTCATTTAATGCTCCAGTCCTTTCAGGTACCGGGCTAAGAAGAAAATTCTACTCCTGTGACTCGAGTGCTGACAAAAGTGCTTTTATCCAACCTTTGCCGGGAATCTGGCCATCGGGTTCAATCTCGAGCCACGGTTGCAAGACGAATGCACGTTCATGGGCGCGTGGATGAGGCAGAGTCAAAAAGTCAGATTCTTGCTCAATGTCTCCGGCAGTAATGAGATCCAAATCAAGGGTGCGTGCGCCCCAACGAACTTCACGAACTCGACCTGCAGCGCTTTCTATTTTTTGAAGTTCAGTGAGCACCAGTTCTGGTAGCAAATCTGTTGTGGCTAAGAGAACTGCATTTAAATAATCTGGTTGCTCTGGTCCACCAACAGGATCGGTTTCATAGAAAGATGACACTGCCTCTACGTGAGCGAACAAGCGTATTGACTCAATGGCTGCTTTCAATATCTCTAGACGATCTCCAAGATTAGAACCAAGAGAAATAACATATTTCACTTGTTTCACGGACGACGGCGCTCAATCTCAACTGCAATATCGTTGAGGGCTATCCCAACATCAGCATCTGGTTTATGTACCTTCACGCTAATTCCTTGGATACCTTCAAATTCCTTAAGAATTCTTCCAGCAATGCGCTCGGCTACGGCTTCGATTAAATTGCATGGATCTCCAACGAGCTCTTCATGAGCTACTTTTGCAATGAGGGAATAGTCCACTGAATCTTTCAGGTCATCGCTCACGCCAGCCGGATATAAATCAACATCTAATACCAGATCGACAGAAAACTTCTGTCCTTCACGTCTTTCATTTTCATATACGCCATGAAATGCAAAAGCTGAAATTCCTGTTAGATAAATACGATCCATTTATCGCTCCAGTTCATTGGCAACCAAGATTGCATCTTTGTGCGCTTTCACTGAGTGAGTTCGCACTGCCCACACCTTATGGCGCGCCATCTGGGTTGTCACGGCTATGGACGCAGCTTCACGATCATCAGGAGAACCACCGGGAATACCTTCAGAAGTAGATCCCTGCGTTAACTCTCCGAGAAATCTCTTTCGAGATGCACCAATAAGTAGCGGGTATCCCAGCAGTTGTAAGCGATCAACATTTCGCAATAGCTCCCAATTGTGCTCAGAGGTCTTTGCAAATCCAATGCCAGGATCAAGAATAATTCTTTCTGGGTCGATCCCTGCTTGTAATAGCGCTTGAACTCTTGCTTCTAATTCATCTCGTACTTCACGCACAACATCTTTGTACTGTGCAAGCCCCTGCATGTTGCGAGAATGACCGCGCCAGTGCATCGCAACATATTGAACAGTTGAATTCTTGGCAATCAATTTCGCCATTTCTTTATCAGCTAAACCTCCGCTGACATCATTCACGACACTAGCCCCGGCTCCAATCGCAGCTTCGGCGACCTCTGCGCGCATTGTGTCTACGCTGAGAAGCACGCCTAACGGTTGAAGTTCAACAATCACTGGAATAACCCGATCTAATTCTTCTTCTACGCTGATGCGCTCTGCGCCTGGTCGCGTTGACTCACCGCCAACGTCAATCAAGTCCACACCCTCTGAAATCATTTCCTTGGCACGTTTAATGGCATCCTCAAAAGCAAAGTGCCGTCCGCCATCAGCAAAAGAATCTGGTGTGACGTTGAGAATCCCCATTACAAGGGTGCGCTCGTTTTCCATGGCTATTTCTTAAGTGTTGTAATCAGTGCCATTGCTTCGGCACGAGTTGCTGGGTTGCGTAAGTGACCACGAACAGCTGATGTCGTTGTGCGCGCTTCTGACTTACGCACTCCCCGCATGGACATACATAAATGTTCACAATCAATAACAACGATTACGCCAGCTGGTTCTAATACATCCACCATTGCATCTGCAATCTGAGTTGTTAACCGTTCTTGAACTTGCGGGCGCCTGGAATACATATCGACAAGCCGTGCGAGTTTTGAAAGTCCGGTAATGCGTCCGCTAGGTCCAGGTATGTAGCCAATATGTGCAACACCATGGAACGGAGTGAGGTGATGTTCGCAATGTGAAAATACTTCTATATCTCTAACAATAACTAGTTCAGAATGCCCGAGGTCAAAAGTCGTTGTTAAAACATCTTCAGGACTCTGCCACAAACCTTCGAAATTTTCCTTCAGTGCGCGTGCAAAACGTTTTGGAGTATCGCGCAATCCATCACGGGTTGGATCCTCACCAATTGCAAGTAAAAGTTCTGTTACTGCACGCTCTGCGCGTTCGGCATCAAAAGGTGTTTTGGCTCGCCCGTCATGGGGACCCATCGCAACTTTATTGATGTCGTCATCACTCACTTGCTGGAGCTGCCTTCTTGCGGGGGTTGCTCTTTTTAACTGAGGTGGCAGGTTTTTCAACAATTTTTGCAACCGAAACAACGGGCGGCTTTGTTGAAGGAATTCGAAGTGGGGATCCCGTCCAAGCTGGACGAGGCTTCACTTTGCGAACCTTTTTGAAAAGAATATCGATCTCATCCTTAAGAAGTGTTTCTTTCTCCAAAAGAGCTATGACTAATTCATCGAGAATGTCCCGGTTTTCAACCAAAACGTCGTACGCCTCTTGATGGGCATTCTGAATCATCTTACGAATTTCTTCGTCAACTATCCCTGCGACTTCTTCAGAATAATCGCGTTGATGTCCATAGTCGCGGCCAAGGAAAGGTTGCGAATCACTTGTTCCAAGCTTTATTGCTCCAAGTTTTTCAGTCATTCCGTATTGGGTCACCATTGCGCGAGCCAAGTTCGTGGCCTTTTCGATGTCATTGCCAGCACCAGTGGTTGGGTCGTGGAAGATTAATTCTTCTGCAGCGCGCCCACCAAGTGAATAAGCCAACTGATCGAGCATCTCATTACGAGTGGTTGCATAACGATCCTCATCAGGCAAAACCATTGTGTAACCGAGTGCGCGACCTCGAGGCATAATTGTAATTTTGTGAACTGGATCTGCATGAGGAAGAGCATGGGCAACAAGTGCGTGACCACCCTCGTGATACGCGGTGATAAGTCGTTCTTGCTCTGTCATTAAACGACTCTTGCGTTGTGGTCCAGCCATCACGCGATCAATTGCTTCATCGAGTGCTTGCGTCGTAATAATTTTTGCATTCTCACGAGCAGTTAATAGCGCAGCTTCGTTAAGTACATTTGCTAAGTCAGCACCAGTAAAACCGGGCGTACGCTTTGCAAACTCTTCAAGATTAACTGCTTTAGCAATTGGCTTGCCCTTGGCATGTACGGCCAAAATAGCTGCACGTCCCTTGAGGTCCGGACGATCAACTGGAATTTGACGATCAAAACGACCAGGGCGAAGCAGCGCTGGATCAAGCACATCAGGACGGTTTGTGGCCGCAATTAAAATAACTTGGCCATTTGCTTCAAATCCATCCATCTCAACAAGTAATTGGTTGAGTGTTTGCTCGCGCTCATCGTGACCGCCGCCAAGTCCTGCACCACGTTGGCGTCCTACAGCATCAATTTCGTCAACAAAAATAATTGCAGGTGCATTCTCTTTTGCTTGATTAAAGAGATCACGAACACGGGCTGCGCCTACTCCTACAAACATTTCTACAAACTCTGAGCCAGAAATCGAATAGAAAGGAACGCTTGCTTCACCGGCAACTGCCCGAGCAAGAAGGGTTTTACCTGTACCTGGAGGGCCGTACAACAAAATTCCTTTCGGAATTTTTGCACCCATATCTTGATACTTCTGTGGTTCTTTAAGAAAATCTTTGATTTCTTCAAGTTCGGCAACGGCTTCATCGGCACCAGCTACATCAGCAAAAGTATTCTTAGGGAGCTCTTTATTGTGAACCTTTGCGCGTGATTTACCAAAGCTAAATACTTTATTTCCACCACCGGCGTTACCCATCATCATCATTAACAAGAAACCGATGAGCAGGAATGGTCCAAAGCTATAAAGAAGAGATGCGATAAAGGATGTCGTTGCAATTTTTACATTCCACGATTTTGGTGGTGGATTACTTGTGAGAAGTTCAACAATTTGAGGCTCTTGATTAGCAATGTAATTAGCCTCAAGATGTGAAGAACCCTTTACAAAGTTTCCAGGCAAAAGGACTACCTGAATCTTTTGCTGACGATCAATAAGTACCGCTGACTCAACTTTATTTGCTGAAATATCAGCAAGAATTGTTGAGGTATCTACTTTTACAAATGTAGCTCCGGAATTTGAAAGCCGACCAAAAAATGTGACAACCACGAGTCCAATAACAATCCAAAAAAGCGGACCACGCATCCATTTACGAAAACGTGTTTTTGGCACTTTAATCTTCTTCATTTTTGAAGGATCCATTTGGCTCATGAATACACGTGCTTTGCTAGTACGCCAATGAAATCGAGGTTACGATATTTTTCGTTGTAATCCAGCCCATATCCAACAACAAAGTCAGTTGGGATATCGAAGCCTACATATTTCACATCAACGTCAACTTTTGCAGCTTCAGGCTTACGCAACATTGTTAATATCTCAACAGATTTAGTTCCGCGGGATTCGAGGTTTGATTTCAACCATGCAAGTGTCAATCCTGAGTCAACAATATCTTCGACAATCAAAACTTCACGTCCAGTTATGTCGCGATCTAAGTCTTTTAAAATCCGCACTACACCGCTGGATTTTGTTCCAGATCCATAAGAAGAGACAGCCATCCAGTCAGTTTCGATATGGCGATTAAGGGAACGAGCAAAATCAGCCATAGTCATTACAGCACCTTTAAGAATTCCGATAAGAAGTACTTCACGTCCTTCATAATCTTTTTCTACTTGACGCGCTAATTCTGCAAGACGAGCATGAATCTCTTCTTGCGTTACCACTACGCGTTCTATATCGCTGCCTGCTGTTGCCAGATCCACGGCACTCCTCTGCTTGATTTAATCGACGTTACTTGTTGGAACCCTGCTGTAAGAGCGAAAGTCTGCCCGAAATTCTCTCGACCTTCACACCACCTGGCAATGATGTTGCCCCTTGCCCGTGCCACGCTGTGATGAGCGCCTCAACAGGCACAATATGGTCATATGTGAGCATGCCCGGAGGGGTCCCGGCGTCATAAATCAAAGCCCTCAGAACTCGAACCCGCAGCGCTTTAGGCAGTTGGCCTAATTCCTCAATATCAAGGGCGTCGTGAGTTTTAATGAAATTTTCGGCCAAGTCGTCAAGGGCGTCGGCATCTTCACGAAGAATTCGTGAACTTCGAGCAAGTGAAGCCGAAATTCCCGGACCCAAGTCGCGCTCCATCATCGGCAAAATATCTTTGCGAACGCGTACTCGCACAAATTGTAGATCTGAATTATGTGGATCCTGCCAAGGTTCAACAAGATGCTCCTTACAAACTTCTTCAGTTGTAGTTCTAGTGACTGTAAGAAATGGACGAATAAAAATTCCATTAACTTCAGCAATTCCAGAGAGTGAACGTGTCCCTGAACCGCGTGCTAATCCCAGTAAAACACTTTCTGCTAAATCATTTTCTGTATGGCCAAGAAAAAAGTAATGCGAATTGTGCTTTGCGGCAATGGAATCAAAGGCGGCATACCGGGCGCGACGCGCAGAAGCTTCAAGGCCATCGGTGATTTCTACCTTGACTCGAATATTCTCGATAGTTGCGAAACTTAGTTTTTTGAGTTTCTCAACTACCTCACTTGCGATTTGCGCCGAACCCTCTTGAAGCCCGTGATCAATAACAACCGGAATGACTAAGCGTTCCTTTGCTTCAAGTTTTGTCGCAATAACTAGCGCCATTGAATCGGCCCCGCCGGAGACGCCAACTAAAATTGTTCCAGTTGATGCTTCGACCCATGGGCGAACCGCTTGGCGAGCAAGCAGGGTTGCCTTCATTCCACGATTCTAATCGAATTACTAGACTCGGCCACCTGAGGGCATGAGGCCTTTTATGCTGTACATATCTGAAAATATCAAGCCCACTTTTTTAGAATTTGCTTCCCACATCTTGCCATTGCCCGCATAGATGGTGATGTGATGGATATTTTGAACAGAGCCGTCATAGGAATAAAACAGGAGATCTCCCGGGATGAGTTGGCTCAAAGGAACGCGCTGTGTATCAACAAAATAGAGCGCAGCATTAAGGCGCGACCAGTTCGGATATCCAAGGCCTGCAGATTTATAAGCAGCGTACACAAGTCCAGAGCAATCAAAACTATTTGGGCCCTGCGCACCCCATACATATGGCTTACG
>CAIMSI010000090.1 GCA_903844115.1 uncultured Actinomycetes bacterium | reverse complement strand
CTCAACGACATAATTACTGAATTACTTCTTGATCTTTGTTACGCGACCAGCTCCGACGGTACGTCCGCCTTCACGGATAGCGAAGCGAAGTCCTTCTTCCATAGCGATTGGTTGAATCAACACAACAGCCATTTCAGTGTTATCGCCAGGCATAACCATTTCGGTACCTGATGGAAGTGTTACAACACCTGTTACGTCAGTTGTACGGAAGTAGAACTGAGGACGGTAGTTGTTGAAGAATGGAGTGTGACGACCGCCTTCATCCTTTGAAAGGATGTATGCAGATGCATCGAACTCTGTGTGAGGTGTGATTGAACCAGGCTTGCAAACAACCTGTCCACGCTCTACATCTTCGCGCTTTGTTCCACGGAGAAGAAGTCCAACGTTCTCGCCAGCCTGACCTTCGTCAAGAAGCTTGCGGAACATTTCAACACCGGTAACGGTTGTCTTCTGTGAATCTGGGCGGATACCAACGATTTCAACTTCTTCGTTAACCTTGACGATACCGCGCTCGATACGACCAGTTACAACAGTTCCACGACCTGTGATTGTGAAAACGTCTTCTACTGGCATCAAGAATGGCTTATCAACTTCACGCTCTGGTTGTGGAATGTAAGCATCGATTTGGTCCATAAGACCAAGAAGAGCCTCAACCCACTTTGGATCTCCTTCGAGAGCCTTAAGAGCTGAAATGCGAACGATTGGTGTGTCATCGCCTGGGAACTCGTACTTAGAAAGAAGTTCGCGAACTTCCATCTCAACGAGCTCAAGGATTTCTTCATCGTCAACCATGTCTGACTTGTTGAGAGCAACAATGATTGATGGAACGCCAACTTGGCGAGCAAGGAGAACGTGCTCCTTGGTCTGTGGCATTGGTCCATCAGTTGCAGCAACAACGAGGATTGCTCCGTCCATCTGAGCTGCGCCGGTGATCATGTTCTTGATGTAGTCGGCGTGGCCTGGGCAGTCAACGTGTGCATAGTGACGCTTCTCTGTCTGGTACTCGATGTGAGCGATAGAGATGGTGATACCGCGTTGACGCTCTTCTGGAGCCTTATCAATTTGGTCGAAATTCATGAGTGGATTTACATCAGGGTACTTATCGTGAAGTACCTTTGAGATCGCAGCAGTAAGAGTGGTCTTACCGTGATCGATGTGTCCAATTGTGCCGATATTAACGTGCGGCTTCGTGCGCTCGAACTTGGCTTTTGCCACTTTGTCCTCCTGTTAGTTCTTTTATCGTCTAGTAATTAATGGGTTGGGTTTTATTTCACTAGTCGTTGGCTATTCGCCGCGGACCTTCGCAATGATTTCCTTCGCAACTGCTGCAGGTACTTCTGCATACGAATCGAATTGCATTGAGTAGCTCGCGCGACCTTGTGTCTTGCTTCGAAGATCTCCGACATAGCCGAACATCTCTGAAAGTGGGACAACAGCCTTAACGATGCGTGCACCTGACCGCTCGTCCATTGCTTGGATCTGACCACGACGACTATTGAGGTCACCGATGACTTCACCCATGAAATCTTCAGGGGTAATGACTTCGACTGACATCACTGGCTCTAGTAGAACTGGGCCTGCGAGCTTTGCAGCTTCGCGGAACGCAGCGATACCAGCAATCTTGAAAGCGAGTTCCGATGAGTCAACATCGTGATACGCGCCATCAAGAAGAGTTACTTGCACATCAACCATTGGATAACCAGCTAGTGGTCCAGATGTGAGTGCTTCCTTACAACCGGCATCTACTGAAGGGATGTATTCGCGAGGAATACGTCCACCGGTGATTTTATTAATAAAGTCATAATGCTTATCGCCACCATCAAGAATTGGATGGAGTGCAATTTGAACCTTAGCGAATTGACCAGAACCACCTGATTGCTTCTTGTGGGTGTAGTCATGGCGTTCAACAGGCTTACGAATTGTTTCGCGGTATGCAACCTGTGGCTTACCAACGTTTGCTTCAACGTTGAATTCACGGCGCATGCGGTCAACAAGAATTTCAAGGTGAAGTTCACCCATACCTGAGATAACAGTGTCGCCAGTTTCTTCATCAGACTCAACGTGGAATGTTGGATCTTCTTCAGCAAGACGCTGAATAGCGATTCCAAGCTTTTCCTGGTCAGCCTTTGTCTTTGGCTCGATAGCAACAGAAATAACTGGTGCTGGGAAATCCATTGATTCAAGAATTACTGGGTTAGCAGTGTCGCAAAGAGTGTTTCCTGTTGTGGTGTCCTTAAGACCCATAACAGCGATAATCATTCCTGCGCCAGCTGATGGCATTTCTTCACGCTTATTTGCGTGCATCTGATAAATCTTGCCGATACGTTCTTTCTTGCCGTTTGTTGAGTTAAGGACTTGTGATCCTGCCTCAAGGCGACCAGAGTAAATACGTACGAAAGTAAGTTTTCCAAGGTGTGGATCAGACATGATCTTGAAAGCAAGTGCTGAGAATGGTTCATCCTCTGAAGGTTGACGATCGATTTCTACTTCTGGATCTCCTACCTTGTGGCCAACAATTGACTTGATATCAAGTGGGCTTGGAAGGTAGCGGTTAACAGCATCAAGCATTGGCTGAACGCCCTTGTTCTTAAATGCAGAACCTGTAAGTACTGGAGTCAACTTGTCTGCAAGTGTTGCGCGACGGATTCCAGCAATAATTTCATCTTCGCTAATTGGTTGATCATCAAGGTACTTCTCCATGATTGCATCATCAGCATTTGCAAGAGTTTCAACCATGAGATGGCGAGCTTCCTTAGCCTTTTCAAGAAGGTCTGCTGGAATCTCTTCAACGACGTAATCTTCACCCTTTTGGGTTTCTCCGCGCCATGTAAGTGCCTTCATCGCAATGAGGTCAACAACTCCGAGGAAGTCTCCTTCAATTCCAATTGGAATCTGAAGAACTAGTGGGACTGCGTTCAAACGAGAAACAATCATTTCTACGCAACGATCAAAGTTTGCACCTGTGCGGTCAAGCTTATTAATAAAGCAAATACGTGGAACGTTGTAGCGGTCAGCTTGGCGCCAAACAGTTTCAGATTGTGGCTCTACGCCAGCAACTCCGTCGAATACGCAAACTGCTCCATCAAGAACACGAAGTGAACGCTCTACTTCAACTGTGAAGTCAACGTGTCCAGGTGTATCGATGATGTTAATGAGGTTGCCCTTCCACATACATGTGGTTGCAGCAGAAGTAATAGTGATACCGCGCTCTTGCTCTTGTTCCATCCAGTCCATCGTGGCTCCGCCATCGTGAACTTCACCAATCTTGTAGTTGATACCTGTGTAGAAAAGGATGCGCTCTGTTGTCGTGGTTTTACCCGCGTCAATGTGCGCCATGATTCCAATGTTGCGAACCGTGGCGAGGTTGATCTTTGTATCAGCAGCCAATTCTTTATCCTCTTCTAGTTTCTTTTTATTCTCTAATTACCAGGGATTACCAGCGATAGTGAGCGAACGCCTTGTTAGCGTCAGCCATCTTGTGAGTATCTTCGCGACGCTTTACAGCAGCACCAAGACCATTGCTTGCGTCGATTAATTCATTCTGTAGGCGTTCTGCCATTGAGTGCTCGCGGCGAACGCGTGCAAAGTCAACCAACCAGCGAAGACCAAGAGTTGAAGCACGTGATGCTTTAACTTCGATTGGAACCTGGTAAGTAGCTCCACCAACACGGCGTGAGCGAACTTCAACAGTTGGCTTGATGTTATCTAGCGCGCGCTTCAGGATGATAACTGGATCAGTTCCACCTGACTTTTCGCGGCAACCTTCAAGAGCTGTGTAAACAATTGCTTCTGCAGTCGAGCGCTTACCGTGAAGAAGTACGCGGTTAATGAGCGCAGTAACGACAGGTGAGTTGTAAACAGGATCTGCAACAACTGGGTTCTTGGTGACGGGACCTTTACGTGGCATAAGTTTTTACCTACTTCTTATCTTTTTTAGCGCCGTAGCGGGAGCGAGATTGCTTACGATCTTTAACACCTTGTGTATCGAGTGAACCGCGGATGATCTTGTAACGCACACCTGGAAGATCTTTTACACGACCACCACGAACAAGAACGATTGAGTGCTCTTGAAGGTTGTGACCTTCACCAGGAATGTATGCAGAAACTTCCATGCCAGATGTGAGACGCACACGTGCGACCTTACGAAGCGCAGAGTTAGGCTTCTTAGGTGTCGTTGTATAAACGCGTGTACATACTCCGCGACGTTGTGGACTTCCCTTAAGACCAGGAGTCTTTGTTTTCGTCGTTTTATCAGAGCGACCCTTACGGACCAGCTGCGAAATTGTTGGCACTTCTTCTCCTCTGTTTTATCAGCAGTTACTGCGATGCATTTTTAATACGCTCTATTTCCGCTTAGCTACGTAACACGAGGTCGGGTGTGTTGCCACAACTTCGCATAACTAACGCAAATTCTTTACAGAATTAAGCGTGCAGAAATAGCTCGTCTTTCAAATGAGCAGAGGAGAAAGGTATCCGACCAATAGCGATACGGTCAAAACGAGGGTTTTACTCCTGACCTGAAGGGCAAGGCCATAAATCCCCCAAAAAACTGCGCCCGGGCGTGTCGCCGAATTGCCCAGTTATGGTTGAGGCATGAGCCTGGATCAATCCTCGATAGCCCCAGAAAAGCCAAAACTTAGGGGCCTAATCCACCTGATTATGTCTCCGGTGAGCCTGGTTGCTGGAATTGTCCTTATTACAGCGGCCGATCGGCTCCAAGGGCGCATCACTTTGGGGATTTTCACGCTCACAGCGGTCACTTTGTTCACCTGTAGCGCCATTTACCACCGCATTGGGTGGAAGCCCAAGGCCAAAGCCCTCTGGCGACGCATTGATCATGCAAACATCACTATTTTAATTGCTGGCAGCTACACGCCTTTTGCCATCTATCTTCTGAGCCACAAGCAAGCAGTCATTCTGCTTTCACTTGTCTGGGGTGGGGCAATACTCACGGCAGTTCTTCGAATTCTCTGGCTTGGAGCACCGCGTTGGCTCTATGTAATCGCATATATCGCACTGGGTTGGGCTGCAGTTTTTTATCTTCCTGCATTTTGGCAAAACGGTGGAGTTGCAGTATTTGTTTTAATTGCAGCTGGTGGAATTTGCTACACAACTGGCGGAATCATTTATGCGCTGAAGAAACCAAACTTTTCAATTAACTGGTTTGGCTTTCATGAACTATTTCACGCATTTACCGCAGCGGCATTTGCATTGCAATTCATTGCGGCAGCTTTAGTTATTTTCCAAAAATCTTAAAGATAGATTTCTTTTCCGTAGGCGCATCATTTTCATGGCCTTGGCACCGATCAGATTTTGCAACACCGTAAAGAGCTTCCTCAATATGTTGACCACATCCAGACCAAGTTGGTTTACCACACTTGCGACAACGGACTTTGCTACACATTCTAATTCCTAATCTATTTAACCTTGATTAACAGGATAGTTCTTATCTATCCATGCCATGATGCCATGTTCTAAATGATCTATATTTGTGATTCCAAGATCCAATAAATCCTGGCAAGCATACGATGAGCGATTACCACTCCTGCAATAAACAGCGTAATGCGCTGATTTATCGAGCACCGAAATGCGTTGAGCAAAATCGGGATTTTGGATATCAATCAATATTGCGCCATCAATGTGGGCTGATTCGTATTCCTGAGGAGTTCGAACATCCAGAACAATAATGTCAGGATTTTCAATGGCTTCAGCAAATTGTGCTGGTGTCATCTGATTCATACATCAATTACAGCACAAATAGATAGAAAAAGGGCCCTGTCTTTCGACAGGGCCCTCTAAATGAGTGCTGTTAACGAACTTCCAGATCATCCAAACGAACTGCTTCTGCAGATCCTGTTGAATCAAAGGGAGTGAATTCGTATTCATCGTAAGCAGCGTAAACCGCAGCCTTTGCTTCTTCTGTTGGCTCAACCTTGACGTTGCGATAACGACCAAGACCTGTACCAGCTGGAATCAACTTACCGATGATGACGTTCTCCTTAAGACCGAGCAATGGATCGCTCTTCTCTGAGAGAGCTGCGTCTGTAAGAACGCGAGTTGTCTCTTGGAATGAAGCTGCTGATAGCCATGATTCGGTTGCAAGAGATGCCTTGGTAATACCCATAAGTTCTGGGCGACCAGATGCAGCCTTGCCACCACTTGATACAACGCGACGGTTCTCTGTTTCAAAGAGGCCACGTTCAACAAGTGCACCAGGAAGAATGTCAGTGTCACCAGGTTCAAGAATTGTAATTCTCTTAAGCATCTGGCGAACAATGATTTCAATGTGCTTATCGTGAATTGATACACCTTGTGAACGGTAAACCTCTTGGATTTCATTCACGAGATGGATCTGAGTTTGGCGAGGTCCGAGAATACGTAGAACCTGCTTAGGATCAATTGCACCTACAACAAGCTTTTGACCTACTCCGACCTTTGAACCATCTTCAACGAGAAGCTTCTGACGACGTGTAATTGGATAAGCAACCGCTTCACTTCCATCTTCTGGAGTGACGATGATCTTCTTACCCTTTGCATCCTCTAGGAAGCTCACGACGCCTGCTGCCTCAGCGATTGGTGCAACACCCTTAGGTGTGCGCGCTTCGAACAATTCGACGATACGTGGAAGACCGTGAGTGATGTCGTCACCAGCCACACCACCGGTGTGGAAGGTACGCATTGTGAGCTGTGTTCCTGGCTCACCAATGGATTGAGCAGCGATGATACCGACAGCTTCACCGACATCAACAAGCTTGCCTGATGCCATTGAGCGGCCGTAACACATTGCGCATTGTCCGACCTTGCTATCACAAGTAAGAACTGAGCGAACCTTAACTTCAGAGACACCGGCTGCAACTACTGCATCAATGTTCTTATCACCAAGGTCTGTGCCTGCTGCAAGAATTACAGATCCGTTAACGACTACATCTTCTGCCAAGTTACGGCCGAAAATGCCTGTCTCTACGTGATCATCCTTCGCAAGTTCACCGGCTGCATTTACTGCTGCGATGCGAAGTGTGAGACCACGATCAGTTCCACAATCTTCTTCACGAATGATGACATCTTGAGCAACGTCGCAAAGACGACGAGTCAAGTAACCAGAGTCAGCGGTACGAAGGGCAGTATCTGCAAGACCCTTACGCGCACCGTGCGTTGAAATGAAGTACTCGAGTACAGATAGTCCTTCACGGAAGTTTGACTTAATCGGACGAGGGATAATTTCACCCTTTGGATTCGCCACAAGTCCACGCATACCCGCAATCTGACGGATCTGCATCATGTTTCCGCGTGCGCCGGAGTAGACCATCATCCAAACAGGATTGGTCTTAGGGAAGTTTTCTTCCATTTCTTTACCGACTTCAGCAGTTGCTTGTGTCCAAATTTCGATGAGTTCTTGACGACGCTCATCATCGGTGATCAAGCCCTTTTCGTATTGTGATTGAACCTTGTCAGCCTTTGTTTCATAGCCTTCAAGAATTTCACGCTTACGTCCAGGTGTGACAACGTCTTCGATACCGATTGTTACACCGGCGCGAGTTGCCCAATAGAAACCAAGTGACTTCAGCGCATCAAGAGTCTGCGCAACGACAACCTTCGGGCACTTTTCAGCAAGTTCATTAACAAGCTTTGCAAGTTCCTTCTTTGTTACGTCGTAATCAACGAAGTTGATCTCCGCAGGGAGAACTTCATTGAACAGCGCGCGACCAAGTGTTGTTTGGAAGACAATTCCTTCTCCCAAACGAATCTTGATTTGTGCCTGAAGTGATAGCGAACCTTGTTCAAATGCCATTAACGCTTCAGCAACTGAACCAAATGCGCGGCCTTCACCAGTCTGGTTTTCGCGCAAGCTAGTCAAGAAGTAAAGACCAAGAACCATGTCCTGTGTAGGAGAAGTAATTGGGCGACCTGACGCAGGCGACAAAATGTTGTTGCTTGAAAGCATAAGAACACGAGCTTCTGCTTGTGCTTCTGCTGACAAAGGCAAGTGGACAGCCATCTGATCACCGTCGAAGTCAGCGTTGAACGCTGTACATACGAGTGGGTGAATTTGGATTGCCTTACCTTCGACCAATTGTGGTTCGAAAGCTTGGATTCCAAGACGGTGAAGAGTAGGTGCGCGGTTAAGAAGTACTGGGTGTTCTGCAATCACTTCTTCCAAAACATCCCACACAACAGGACGAGCACGCTCGACCATTCGCTTTGCGGACTTAATGTTTTGTGCATGATTGAGATCAACTAGACGCTTCATTACAAATGGCTTGAAAAGTTCAAGAGCCATCTGCTTTGGAAGACCGCACTGGTGCAACTTGAGCTGAGGACCTACGACGATTACTGAACGACCTGAGTAATCCACGCGCTTTCCGAGCAAGTTCTGACGGAAACGTCCTTGCTTACCCTTCAACATATCTGAAAGTGATTTCAGAGGGCGGTTTCCTGGACCCGTTACTGGGCGACCACGACGACCGTTATCAAAGAGTGAGTCAACAGCTTCTTGCAACATACGCTTTTCGTTGTTGACGATAATTTCTGGAGCACCAAGATCAGCCAAACGCTTCAAACGGTTGTTACGGTTGATGACGCGGCGATAAAGATCGTTGAGATCTGATGTCGCAAAACGTCCGCCGTCCAACTGAACCATTGGGCGAAGATCTGGTGGAATAACTGGAACTGCATCAAGGACCATTGAAGCTGGCTTGTTGCGAGTGTTAAGGAATGAAGAAACAACCTTCAGGCGCTTAATCGCACGAGTCTTTTTCTGTCCCTTGCCAGTTTGTGAAAGCTCATTGAGCTTTTCAAATTCAGCTTGGAGATCAAAGGTCTCAAGGCGTGCCTTGATTGCTGCTGCTCCCATGCTTCCTTCGAAGTAAACGCCGTAGCGATCGCGCATTTCGCGGTAAAGGCCTTCATCACCTTCGAGGTCTTGGACCTTAAGGTTCTTGAAGCGTGCCCATACTGCATCAAGACGATCGAGTTCGCGTTGTGAGCGATCACGAGTTGCCTTGAGTTCGCGTTCTGCAGATTCACGTACCTTGCGCTTTACATCAGCCTTTTCACCAGCTGCTTCAAGCTCACTCAAATCAGCTTCTAGCTTCTTTGTGCGGGTATCGAGATCATTGTCGCGACGAGTTTCAATCTTCTTCTTATCTGCAACCAAACGCTTTTCAAGAGAAGCGAGATCTTCTTCGCGAGCTTCAGTATCAACAGATGTGATCATGTAAGCAGCGAAGTAAATAACCTTTTCAAGATCCTTTGGTGCAAGATCAAGCAAGTAACCAAGACGTGATGGAACGCCCTTGAAGTACCAGATATGTGTTACTGGCGCTGCAAGTTCGATGTGACCCATGCGCTCACGGCGAACCTTTGCGCGTGTAACTTCTACACCGCAACGCTCACAAATGATGCCCTTGAATCGAACACGCTTGTACTTACCGCAATAACATTCCCAGTCACGAGTTGGTCCGAAGATCTTCTCATCGAAGAGTCCGTCCTTCTCTGGCTTGAGTGTGCGGTAGTTAATGGTTTCTGGCTTCTTGACTTCGCCAAAAGACCACTCACGAATATTGTCCGTTGATGCAAGACCGATACGGAGTTCGTCGAAGAAATTAACATCTAACATTTATAGTCTCCTCACACTTCTTCTACGCTGCTTGGCTCAACTCGTGACAAGTTGATGCCGAGCTCTTCGGCTGCGCGGAAGACTTCTTCGTCAGTATCGCGCAATTGAATTGCCACACCTTCAGAAGAAAGAACTTCGACGTTAAGACAGAGTGATTGCATTTCCTTAACAAGCACCTTGAATGATTCAGGGATACCTGGTTCAGGGATGTTTTCACCCTTAACAATTGCTTCATAAAGCTTTACGCGACCAAGTACGTCATCTGACTTGATAGTAAGAAGCTCTTGGAGTGTGTAAGCGGCGCCGTATGCCTCAAGTGCCCAAACTTCCATCTCACCGAAACGCTGTCCACCAAATTGAGCCTTACCGCCCAATGGTTGTTGCGTGATCATTGAGTAAGGTCCGGTTGAACGTGCGTGGATCTTGTCGTCTACCAAGTGGTGGAGCTTCAAGATATACATGTAACCAACTGTGATTGGAGCCTTGTATGGCT